>NZ_JACVZM010000034.1:0-16657 GCF_017151935.1 Staphylococcus sp. EG-SA-14
ATTGAATGGCTTCGCTTTCCTAGGGTGCCGTCTCAGCCTCGGTCTTCGACTGGCACTGCTCCCTCAGGAGTCTCGCCATTAATACTACGTATTAACATGTAATTTTACTTTGAAATACTTTAAAAAAATAAGACACTTTGCCCAACTTGCACATAAATGTAAAATTCAATAAAATGAATTTTCTGTGTTGAGTCCCTTCGTATAATTTAATAAATACCACTAAACTAAATTAACGAGGTGCCTTATGTATAAAAATTATAACATGACCCAACTTACACTACCAATAGAAACTTCTGTTAGAATCCCTCAAAATGATATTTCGCGATATGTAAATGAAATTGTTGAAACGATACCTGATAGCGAATTCGATGAATTCAGACATCATCGTGGCGCAACATCCTATCATCCAAAAATGATGTTAAAAATCATCTTATATGCATATACTCAATCTGTATTTTCTGGTCGTAGAATAGAGAAATTACTTCATGACAGTATTCGAATGCTGTGGTTAGCTCAAGATCAAACACATTATTAAAAATAAATAAGGGGATACTTATGAGCACAAATCAAACATTTTTAATATTTGTTATAGCAATTATTCTACTTACATCTGTAATAGGAATTGTTGGACGATACATGAGTCGTCAACGTCTATTAAAATCTATGGAAACATTATGGCAAACGATTTCTCCATTAGAAGCTTTTATCAGACCGAACTCACATTTCGACTATGAGTATAAGCTCTACAAGGAAAAATTTGAATCACATTCATTAGTTGATGATAAAACTTGGTCCGACTTAAATATGAATGCAATCTTTCATAAGATGAATTATAATTTAACAGCTATTGGTGAAATGAAGCTATATGCCTGTTTACGTGGAATGCTTTCAATTACGAACAAATCATTACTTAGTTTATTTAATGATAATGCTGAATTTAGAAAAAACGTAACATATCATTTAGCTTTGATTGGTAAAACTGTTTATCCAACATTTCCAGACCAAATCACACCGGTAAAACGTCAAAATATATTGTTTCTATGCCCGTTTTTACCAGTTATCTCATTTGCAGTTATATTTATTAATTCACAAGTTGGTATTTTATTATTTCTTATGAGTTGCCTATTTAATATCATTTTATCAGCAACTTTAAAGCGTACATATGAGGATGACTTAAAATCTATCTTTTATGCATCCAATGTTTTAAAACAAGGCTATACTATCTCAAAAATTAAACATGCTCCACAACCTGAAGTCAATTTTAAGCAATTTAGAACAGCACGTCATTTAACGAGTGTTTTAGCTGAAGTTAATGATGAAGATATCGGAGCTATGGTAATTAAACTAGTTAAACTTATTTTCATGCTTGATTATGTTTTATTTCATTCAATTCAAAAAAGCTATACAACACATATGAATGAGCTTAAAAATTGTTTCGATTACATAGCTGAATTAGATAATCATTATGCATTAGCAATGTATCGTAGAACGCTAGAATGTTATACTGAACCACAAATTGATGATTCAAATGATGGCATAGTATTCTCTGAGTTAACACATCCACTCATAGCAGATGCAGTAGCCAATGATTTCTCACTATCACAAAATATACTGTTAACTGGGTCTAATGCTTCGGGTAAATCAACATTTATGAAATCCATAGCAATAAACATTATTCTTGCATCGGCTATACAAACAGTTACCGCAAGCAAATTTGTATATCAACCTGGAATTGTGTTCACGTCAATGGCAAATGCCGATGATGTGTTATCAGGCGATAGTTATTTTATGGCTGAATTAAAATCTATTAAGCGTATTGTTGAAATTCCAGATAATCAAAAAATATACTGCTTTATAGATGAAATTTTTAAAGGTACCAACACAACTGAACGAATTGCCGCTTCAGAATCAGTACTATCATTTTTACATGAAAAATCTAACTTTAGAGTTATTGCAGCAACACATGATATTGAGTTAGCTGAACTCTTAAAACAACGTTATGAAAATTACCATTTCAATGAGGTAATAGAAAATAATAACATACATTTTGATTACAAAATTAAGCCTGGCAAAGCAAATACACGTAATGCCATCGAATTATTAAAAATCACTTCATTTCCAGCAAAAATATATGAACGAGCAAAAGATAATGTCCCGAAAATTTAGCATTTAACTTTAAACATAAAAACGTCAGCTATCACATGACAGAAGACTATGAACAGTTTCAATAATGTTCATAGTAATCATGTTAATAACTGACGTTTATTTTATTCTGCAGAATACTCTTCTAAATCTATATTGCTGTGCCCATTTAATGCTAAATCAGCAAATCGACCTTGCTGATACAAATAGTGGCCGGCAACGCCTATCATTGCAGCATTATCTGTGCATAATTTAGGACTTGGGATAGTTAATTGAATGTCATTGACTTTGCATTGATCCGCTAAAGATTGACGTAATCCTTTATTACTCGCCACGCCACCAGCAACAATTAATCGCTGAACACCATATTCTTTACAAGCTTGAATAGCTTTAAACGTGAGCACCTCTACAACACTGTTTTGAAAGCTCGTTGCTACGTTAGCTTCAATGATTGGAATATTTTTTTGTCGTTGATTGTGAAGTTGATTGATTACGGCACTTTTCAACCCACTAAAACTAAAATCATAACTATCTTTATCCAACCAAACACGAGGGAATGAATAAGTATCTTCACCTTCAGCAGCCAACCGATCAACTTGTGGACCACCTGGATAATTTAAACCAATTGTTCGTGCCACTTTATCATAAGCCTCACCTACTGCGTCATCTCGTGTTTCACCAATGACTTCAAATGATAAATGATCCTTCATATAAACTAATTCAGTATGTCCACCTGAAACAATAAGTGCAATTAGCGGGAATGTTAATGGCTCTTCTATGTGATTAGCATATATATGTCCTGCAATATGATGAACAGGAATAAGTGGCTTATCGTAAGCAAATGCCAATGCTTTGGCTGCATTAACACCTATTAGTAACGCACCAATTAGTCCAGGGCCTTCTGTAACCGCTATGGCATCAATATCTTCTATTGATACATCGGCATCCCCTAGAGCCTCGTTTATTGTTGCTGTTATACCTTCAACGTGATGTCTACTTGCCACTTCGGGAACGACACCGCCAAATCGTTTATGACTTTCAATCTGACTTAAAACTGTATTTGATAAAATATCTCTGCCATTTTTTATAACACTAACGCTTGTTTCATCACAACTTGTTTCAACAGCTAGTATTAATATATCTTTAGTCATTTAAATTCACCCACATAACCATTGCGTCCTCACCTTCACCATAATAATTTTTACGTTTACCACCATATTGAAATCCTAAATTTTCATATACATGTTGTGCCACTTTATTATTAACTCTTACTTCTAAACTCATCACATCACAAGTGTGACTTGCATAGTTTATTCCGTATTTTAAAAGCATTTGACCTAAACCATAGCCTCTATAATTATCATCGATTGCAACTGTTGTAATTTGAGCTTGATCGATAACAATCCATAAACCTAAATAACCAATAATTTGTTGTTCAAATTCTAAGACAAAATATTTCGCAAAGTTATTTTGCTCTATTTCATGATAAAATGCGTCAATTGTCCAAGAACTGTCATTGAAACTCCGACGCTCAAGATCAAAGACTTGTGGCACATCTTCTTTAGTCATCTCTCTAATGTTTAATTGTTCTTTTGACTGTTGATCCAATTTCGTTCCGCCTCAGCTAATTTATGGTATTTAGGAGTAAATGTATGTACGTCTGAAGGTTTATCTAGCAATTGATACATGACTGATGCATTTGGTAGCTGCGCAATCACTTCACCTTGTAATTCATCTTGTAATTTTACAGTATCTTTCCCAATATAAATAAATGGTTGGTTTAAATCTTCTAAAAAAGCTCGCAATGCCTCTATCGACATATATTGATCTTCTAAAATAGTCACTAATTGACCATTTTGCCACTGGAATATGCCTGTATAAACTGCTTGTCGTCTTGCATCAAACACAGGAACCAATAATTTATCAGTATGATCGATTGTTGCTGCCAATGCCTTTAATGATGAAACACCATATAATTTAACATCTAACGCATACGCTAATGTTTTAGCAACAGTAACACCGATACGTAAGCCAGTATATGAACCAGGACCTTCAGCAACAATAATCGCATCTAATTGCTGTTTAGCTATTTTGCTCTGCTCAAATAGCTGACTAATCGCAGGCATTAATTGCACTGAATGATTTTGTTTAGAATCCGTAGTTATTTCAGCTAAAACTTCATCGTTTTGCATCAATGCTACTGATAATGGTTGATTCGATGTATCAATGAGCAGCGAATTCATGGATAATTGCCTCCTTAATTTGTTCATAATGTTCTCCTTGCGCGAACAACTCAATTTGTCTTGTATTTTCAGATATTGTTGAAATGTTAATAGATAAATGCGTCGCTGGAAGTAAATCTTTTATAAATTGACTCCATTCAATAACAGTAATTGCCTGATCTTCGAAAAATTCATCAAATCCTAAATCTTCATCAGAATCTTCTAAGCGATAACAATCCATATGATGCAATTTTAAATTTTTACCCCTATATGATTTAATGATGTTAAATGTCGGGGAATTAATCGTACGTCTTACACCAAGAGCTTTTCCTATAAATTGCGTTAACGTTGTTTTACCTGCTCCTAAATCTCCGTTAAGTAAAATCAAATCACCACTTTTCAATTGCTCAACTAAAAATATAGCAAATTGATTCATTTCATCTAAATTATTTATCTTTATCAATGTTGATTCTCCTATATTATGCTTTTCATTCATAAAAATGATTATCCATTGTTCAATCGTATCTAACTTTATATTTAACCTTTATATTGTAACAAATTTCAACTTAAATTTCTTATCTTTGAAACAGATTATCTCTTCAAAGTTAATTGTAAGAAAATTTAAAATATTTGTTGACATACTAAAGCAGATATAGTAAATTAAATTTATCAAATTTTTAGACAATTCTAACTATTAAAGTGATATATACCATTCACGGAAGGAGTATAATAAAATGCTTAATCAATATACTGAACATCAACCGACAACTTCAAATATTATTATTTTATTATACTCTTTAGGACTCGAACGTTAGTAAATATTTACTAAACGCTTTAAGTCCTATTTCTGTTTGAATGGGACTTGTAAACGTCCCAATATTATTGGGACGTTTTTTTATGTTTTATCTTTCAATTACTTATTTTTATTACTATAAAACATGATTAATCATTAAAATTTACGGGGGAATTTACTATGCGAAGCGACATGATCAAAAAAGGAGATCACCAAGCACCAGCAAGAAGTCTTTTACATGCCACGGGCGCGCTAAAAAGTCCAACTGATATGAACAAACCATTTGTAGCTATTTGTAACTCTTATATTGATATTGTTCCTGGACATGTTCACTTGAGAGAGCTTGCAGATATAGCTAAAGAAGCAATTAGAGAAGCCGGTGCCATTCCATTTGAATTCAATACAATTGGTGTTGATGATGGAATAGCTATGGGACATATCGGAATGCGATATTCTCTACCATCACGTGAAATTATTGCAGATGCAGCTGAAACTGTAATTAACGCTCATTGGTTTGACGGCGTATTTTACATTCCTAATTGTGACAAGATTACACCCGGTATGATTTTAGCAGCCATGAGGACAAACGTACCAGCTATCTTTTGCTCTGGTGGACCAATGAAAGCTGGCTTATCTGCACATGGAAAAGCATTAACACTTTCATCAATGTTTGAAGCAGTCGGCGCATTTAAAGAAGGATCGATTTCTAAAGAAGAATTTTTAGATATGGAACAAAATGCCTGCCCTACTTGTGGTTCATGTGCTGGGATGTTTACTGCAAATTCAATGAACTGTTTGATGGAAGTTTTAGGTCTAGCATTACCATACAACGGTACTGCACTTGCAGTCAGTGATCAGCGACGAGAAATGATTCGCCAAGCAGCTTTTAAATTAGTTGAAAATATTAAAAATGATTTAAAACCACGTGATATCGTTACTCGCGAAGCAATTGATGATGCATTTGCACTTGATATGGCTATGGGTGGTTCAACAAACACGGTACTGCATACGTTAGCCATTGCCAATGAAGCTGGTATTGATTATGACTTAGAGCGCATTAATGCTATTGCCAAACGCACGCCATATTTATCAAAAATAGCACCTAGTTCATCGTATTCAATGCATGATGTGCATGAAGCTGGTGGCGTCCCAGCAATTATTAATGAATTGATGAAGAAAGATGGCACGTTACACCCAGATAGAATCACAGTTACTGGCAAAACGTTACGTGAAAATAACGAAGGCAAAGAAATTAAGAACTTTGATGTCATTCACCCTCTTGATGCACCATATGATGCACAAGGCGGTTTATCTATCTTATTTGGTAATATCGCCCCTAAAGGCGCAGTTATTAAAGTTGGCGGCGTTGATCCATCTATCAAAACATTTACTGGGAAAGCAATTTGTTTCAATTCGCATGATGAAGCTGTTGAAGCAATAGACAATCGTACCGTTCGTGCAGGCCACGTCGTTGTCATTAGATATGAAGGACCTAAAGGTGGACCAGGTATGCCTGAAATGTTAGCACCTACTTCCTCTATTGTTGGTCGCGGCTTAGGTAAAGATGTTGCATTAATTACTGATGGGCGTTTTTCCGGTGCCACAAGAGGTATTGCAGTTGGTCATATTTCCCCTGAAGCTGCATCTGGTGGACCAATTGCCTTAATTGAAGATGGAGATGAGATTACTATTGATTTAACAAATCGTACATTAAACGTAAACCAGCCTGAAGATGTTCTAGCGCGTCGCCGAGAATCTTTAACACCGTTTAAAGCGAAAGTAAAAACAGGTTATCTAGCTCGTTATACTGCCCTAGTAACTAGCGCAAATACAGGTGGCGTCATGCAAGTCCCTGAGAATTTAATTTAATTTATTTTTATATTGGAGATGGTTAAAATGTCTAAAACTCAACATGAAGTAAACCAAAATATTGACCCTTTAAAAATGGCTGAATCACTTGAACTTGAACAACTAAATGAAAAAACTTTAAATGACATGCGTTCAGGATCAGAAGTGCTAGTAGAAGCTCTACTTAAAGAAAATGTGGATTATTTATTCGGTTATCCTGGTGGTGCCGTACTACCTTTATACGACACATTTTATGATGGTAAAATCAAACATATTTTAGCAAGACACGAACAAGGTGCTGTTCATGCTGCAGAAGGTTATGCACGTGTATCTGGTAAAACTGGCGTCGTTGTAGTTACAAGCGGTCCAGGTGCAACTAATGTAATGACAGGTATTACGGATGCACATTGCGACTCTTTACCTCTAGTTGTATTCACTGGACAAGTTGCTACACCAGGCATTGGTAAAGATGCATTCCAAGAAGCGGATATTCTATCTATGACTTCACCAATTACAAAACAAAATTATCAAGTGAAACGTGTTGAAGATATCCCTAAAATCGTACACGAAGCTTTCCATGTAGCTAATTCTGGACGCAAAGGTCCTGTAGTGATTGATTTTCCAAAAGATATGGGTGTTTTAGCTACAAATGTGGATTTATGCGACGAAATCAATATTCCAGGTTATGAAGTTGTTACAGAACCAGAAAATAAAGACATTGACACTTTCATCTCACTTTTAAAAGAAGCGAAAAAGCCTGTCGTATTAGCCGGCGCAGGTATTAATCAATCAAAATCAAATCAATTATTAACACAGTTTGTTAATAAACATCAAATCCCAACAGTTACTACTTTACTAGGTCTAGGTGCTGTACCTTATGAGGATACACTATTTTTAGGTATGGGAGGTATGCATGGTTCTTATGCTAGTAACATGGCATTAACTGAGTGTGATTTACTCATTAATTTAGGTAGCCGCTTCGATGATAGATTAGCAAGCAAACCTGATGCCTTTGCACCTAACGCCAAAATTGTACATGTAGATATTGATCCTTCAGAAATCAATAAAGTTATTCATGTAGATTTAGGTATTATTGCAGACTGTAAAAGATTTTTAGAATGTTTAAATGATAAAAATGTTGAGACTATAGAACACAGTGACTGGGTTAAACATTGTCAAAATAATAAGCAGAAACACCCATTTAAACTTGGTGAAGAAGATCAAGTATTTTGTAAGCCACAACAAACAATCGAATATATCGGCAAAATTACAAATGGTGAAGCAATTGTTACTACAGACGTGGGACAACATCAAATGTGGGCAGCTCAATTTTATCCATTTAAAAATCACGGACAATGGGTTACAAGCGGTGGTTTAGGAACAATGGGATTCGGTATTCCTTCGTCAATTGGTGCCAAATTAGCTAATCCTGATAAAACAGTCGTATGTTTCGTCGGTGACGGTGGTTTCCAAATGACAAACCAAGAAATGGCACTTTTACCCGAATATGGTTTAGATGTCAAAATCGTACTAATCAATAATGGAACATTAGGTATGGTTAAACAATGGCAAGATAAGTTCTTTAATCAACGCTTCTCACACTCAGTATTTAATGGTCAACCTGATTTTATGAAAATGGCAGAAGCATATGGCGTCAAAGGTTTCTTAATCGATAAGCCAGAACAACTGGAAGAACAATTAGATGCAGCGTTTGCTTATCAAGGACCAGCTTTAATTGAGGTTCGTATTTCCCCTACTGAAGCTGTAACCCCAATGGTTCCGAGTGGCAAATCAAATCATGAAATGGAGGGCTTATAATGACAAGAATTCTTAAATTACAAGTTGCGGATCAAGTCAGCACGCTAAATCGAATTACAAGTGCTTTTGTTCGCCTACAATATAATATCGATACATTACATGTTACACATTCTGAACAACCTGGGATTTCTAACATGGAAATTCAAGTCGATATTCAAGATGATACATCACTTCATATATTAATTAAAAAATTAAAACAACAAATTAATGTTTTAACGGTTGAATGCTACGACCTTGTTGATAACGAAGCTTAATTTTAAGACAAAGGCAATGATGCGCTAATTAGTTATAGATAAATCATAGGCTGCTAGTTAACATCTGCCACTATTACAAAGTTATATTTCAGAATTTTCGAAAAACAAAATATTTAATTATTTGGAGGAATTTATTATGACAACAGTTTATTATGATCAAGATGTAAAAACGGACGCTTTACAAGGCAAAAAAATTGCAGTAGTAGGTTATGGATCACAAGGTCACGCGCATGCACAAAACTTAAAAGACAATGGATATGATGTAGTCATCGGCATTCGCCCAGGTCGTTCTTTTGACAAAGCTAAAGAAGATGGATTTGATGTGTTCCCTGTTGCAGAAGCAGTTAAGCAAGCTGATGTAATTATGGTGCTATTACCTGATGAAATTCAAGGTGATGTATACAAAAACGAAATTGAACCAAATTTAGAAAAACATAATGCGCTTGCATTTGCTCATGGCTTTAACATTCATTTTGGTGTTATTCAACCACCAGCTGATGTTGATGTATTTTTAGTAGCTCCTAAAGGACCGGGTCATTTAGTTAGACGTACATTTGTTGAAGGTTCTGCTGTACCATCACTATTTGGTATTCAACAAGACGCTTCAGGTCAAGCACGTAATATTGCTTTAAGTTATGCAAAAGGTATTGGTGCAACTCGTGCAGGTGTTATTGAAACAACATTTAAAGAAGAAACTGAGACAGATTTATTTGGTGAACAAGCAGTACTTTGCGGTGGTGTATCGAAATTAATTCAAAGTGGCTTTGAAACATTAGTAGAAGCGGGTTATCAACCAGAATTAGCTTATTTTGAAGTATTACATGAAATGAAATTAATCGTTGATTTGATGTATGAAGGCGGTATGGAAAATGTACGTTACTCAATTTCAAATACTGCTGAATTTGGTGACTATGTTTCAGGACCACGTGTTATCACACCAGATGTTAAAGAAAATATGAAAGCTGTATTAACTGATATCCAAAATGGTAACTTCAGTAATCGCTTTATCGAAGACAATAAAAATGGATTCAAAGAATTTTATAAATTACGCGAAGAACAACATGGTCATCAAATTGAAAAAGTTGGTCGTGAATTACGCGAAATGATGCCTTTTATTAAATCTAAAAGCATTGAAAAATAAGATAGACCTACAATGAGGAGTTGTTAAATATGAGTAGTCATATTCAAATTTTTGATACGACACTAAGAGACGGTGAACAAACACCAGGAGTGAATTTTACTTTTGATGAACGCTTGCGTATTGCATTGCAATTAGAAAAATGGGGTGTAGATGTTATTGAAGCTGGATTTCCTGCTTCAAGTACAGGTAGCTTTAAATCTGTTCAAGCAATTGCACAAACATTAACAACAACGGCTGTATGTGGTTTAGCTAGATGTAAAAAATCTGACATCGATGCTGTATATGAAGCAACAAAAGATGCAGCGAAGCCGGTCGTGCATGTTTTTATAGCAACATCACCTATTCATCTTGAACATAAACTTAAAATGTCTCAAGAAGACGTTTTAGCATCTATTAAAGAACATGTCACATACGCGAAACAATTATTTGACGTTGTTCAATTTTCACCTGAAGATGCAACGCGTACTGAATTACCATTCTTAGTGAAATGTGTACAAACTGCCGTTGACGCTGGAGCTACAGTTATTAATATTCCTGATACAGTCGGCTACAGTTACCATGATGAATATGCACATATTTTCAAAACCTTAACAGAATCTGTAACATCTTCAAATGAAATTATTTATAGTGCTCATTGCCATGACGATTTAGGAATGGCTGTTTCAAATAGTTTAGCTGCAATTGAAGGCGGTGCGAGACGAATTGAAGGCACTGTAAATGGTATTGGTGAACGAGCAGGTAATGCAGCACTTGAAGAAGTCGCGCTTGCACTATACGTTCGAAATGATCATTATGGTGCTCAAACTGCTCTTAATCTCGAAGAAACTAAAAAAACATCGGATTTAATTTCAAGATATGCAGGTATTCGAGTGCCTAGAAATAAAGCAATTGTTGGCCAAAATGCATTTAGTCATGAATCAGGTATTCACCAAGATGGCGTATTAAAACATCGTGAAACATATGAAATTATGACACCTCAACTTGTTGGTGTAAGCACGACTGAACTTCCATTAGGAAAATTATCTGGTAAACACGCCTTCTCAGAGAAGTTAAAAGCATTAGGTTATGGCATTGATAAAGAAGCGCAAATAGATTTATTTAAACAATTCAAGGCCATTGCGGACAAAAAGAAATCTGTTTCAGATAGAGATATTCATGCGATTATTCAAGGTTCTGAGCATGAGCATCAAGCACTTTATAAATTGGAAACACTGCAACTACAATATGTCTCTAGCGGCCTTCAAAGTGCTGTTGTTGTTGTTAAAGATAAAGAGGGTCATATTTACCAGGATTCAAGTATTGGTACTGGCTCAATCGTAGCAATTTACAATGCAGTTGATCGTATTTTCCAGAAAGAAACAGAATTAATTGATTATCGTATTAATTCTGTCACTGAAGGTACTGATGCCCAAGCAGAAGTACATGTAAATTTATTGATTGAAGGTAAGACTGTCAATGGCTTTGGTATTGATCATGATATTTTACAAGCCTCTTGTAAAGCATACGTAGAAGCACATGCTAAATTTGCAGCTGAAAATGTTGAGAAGGTAGGTAATTAATTATGACTTATAACATTGTTGCCCTACCTGGTGATGGAATCGGTCCAGAAATTTTGAACGGATCTCTATCATTGCTTGAAATTATAAGTAATAAATATAACTTTAATTATCAAATAGAGCACCACGAATTTGGTGGTGCCTCTATTGATACATTCGGCGAACCTTTAACTGAGAAAACCTTAAATGCGTGTAAAAGAGCAGATGCTATTTTACTGGGTGCAATCGGTGGACCTAAATGGACAGATCCTAACAATCGACCAGAACAAGGATTATTAAAATTGCGTAAATCCTTAAATTTATTTGCAAATATACGCCCCACTACCGTTGTCAAAGGCGCTAGTTCTTTATCACCTTTAAAGGAAGAACGCGTTGAAGGCACAGATTTAGTTATAGTCCGTGAATTGACAAGTGGTATTTATTTTGGAGAACCTAGACATTTTAATAATCACGAGGCCTTAGATTCTCTTACTTATACAAGAGAAGAAATAGAACGCATTGTTCACGTAGCATTTAAATTGGCCGCTTCAAGACGAGGAAAACTAACATCAGTTGATAAAGAAAATGTATTAGCTTCTAGTAAATTGTGGCGCAAAGTCGTAAATGAAGTAAGTCAATTATATCCAGAAGTAACAGTAAATCACTTACTTGTTGATGCTTGTAGTATGCATTTAATCACAAATCCAAAACAATTTGACGTCATCGTATGTGAAAACTTATTTGGCGATATTTTAAGTGATGAAGCTTCAGTGATTCCTGGTTCACTTGGTTTATCACCTTCTGCTAGTTTTAGTAACGATGGTCCAAGATTGTATGAGCCTATTCATGGATCAGCACCAGATATTGCAGGTAAAAACGTTGCCAATCCATTTGGAATGATTCTATCTTTAGCGATGTGTTTACGTGAAAGCTTAAATCAACCAGATGCTGCAGATGAATTAGAACAACATATTTATAACATGATTGAACATGGGCAAACGACAGCAGATTTAGGCGGCAAATTGAATACTACTGATATTTTCGAAATTCTATCTCAAAAATTGAATCACTAAGGGGGAGATGTAAATGGGTCAAACATTATTTGACAAGGTGTGGAACAGACATGTGTTATACGGGAAATTGGGCGAACCGCAACTATTATACATTGATTTACACCTTATACATGAAGTTACTTCTCCTCAAGCATTTGAAGGACTTAGGCTTCAAAACAGAAAATTAAGACGCCCAGATTTAACATTTGCAACACTCGATCACAATGTTCCTACTATTGATATATTCAATATTAAAGATGAAATTGCAAACAAACAAATCACAACATTACAAAAAAACGCCATAGATTTTGGGGTGCATATTTTTGATATGGGCTCTGATGAACAAGGTATTGTTCACATGGTAGGACCTGAGACAGGACTTACACAGCCTGGCAAGACAATCGTTTGTGGTGACTCTCACACAGCAACACATGGAGCATTTGGTGCTATTGCATTTGGAATTGGAACAAGTGAAGTTGAACATGTTTTCGCAACTCAAACGCTATGGCAAACAAAACCCAAAAACTTAAAAATCGATATTAATGGTACCTTACCAACAGGCGTCTATGCTAAGGACATTATTCTGCATTTAATTAAAACGTATGGTGTTGACTTTGGTACAGGCTATGCTTTGGAATTTACTGGCGAAACAATTAAAAACCTTTCAATGGACGGTCGAATGACTATTTGTAACATGGCTATCGAAGGTGGTGCCAAATACGGCATAATCCAACCTGATGATATAACATTTGAATATGTTAAAGGGAGACCATTTGCCGATAACTTCGCTAAATCAGTTGATAAGTGGCGTGAGCTATATTCTGATGACGACGCGATATTTGATCGTGTAATTGAACTTGATGTTTCAACATTAGAACCACAAGTGACATGGGGAACTAATCCTGAAATGGGTGTTAATTTCAGTGAACCATTCCCTGAAATCAAAGATATCAACGATCAACGTGCGTATGATTATATGGGGTTAGAACCAGGTCAAAAAGCTGAAGACATCGACTTAGGGTATGTTTTTCTCGGTTCATGTACAAATGCTAGACTATCAGATTTGATTGAAGCTAGTCATATTGTTAAAGGAAATAAAGTTCACCCAAATATTACAGCTATTGTCGTACCAGGTTCTCGTACAGTAAAAAAAGAAGCAGAAAAATTAGGTCTAGATACTATCTTTAAAAATGCAGGATTTGAATGGCGTGAACCAGGATGTTCAATGTGTTTAGGCATGAATCCTGACCAAGTACCTGAGGGCGTACATTGTGCATCTACAAGTAATCGAAACTTTGAAGGACGACAAGGTAAAGGTGCAAGAACACATTTAGTATCCCCTGCTATGGCAGCAGCAGCAGCTATTCATGGTAAATTTGTGGACGTAAGAAAGGTGGTTGTTTAAATGGCAGCAATCAAACCTATTACAACATATAAAGGTAAAATAGTCCCTCTCTTCAACGACAATATCGATACAGACCAAATCATTCCTAAGGTACACTTAAAGCGTATTTCAAAAAGTGGTTTCGGTCCATTTGCTTTTGATGAATGGCGTTATTTACCAGATGGTTCAGATAATCCAGATTTCAATCCTAACAAACCACAATATAAAGGGGCTTCTATTTTAATTACTGGAGATAATTTTGGATGTGGTTCAAGTCGTGAACATGCTGCTTGGGCTCTTAAGGACTATGGTTTTCATATTATTATTGCAGGAAGTTTCAGTGACATTTTTTATATGAATTGCACTAAAAATGCGATGTTGCCTATCGTTTTAGAAAAAAGTGCCCGTGAACATCTTGCTAAATATGTTGAAATTGAGGTCGATTTACCAAATCAAACTGTGTCATCACCAGACAAGCGTTTCCATTTTGAAATTGATGAAACTTGGAAAAATAAACTTGTAAATGGCTTAGATGACATTGCAATCACCCTACAATATGAATCATTAATAGAAAAATATGAAAAATCACTTTAAGGGAGTTGAATATTATGACAGTCAAAACAACAGTTTCTACGAAAGATATCGATGAAGCATTTTTAAGACTTAAAGATATTGTCAAAGAAACACCTTTACAATTAGACCATTACTTATCTCAAAAGTATGATTGTAAAGTTTATTTAAAACGAGAAGATTTACAATGGGTACGTTCTTTTAAATTAAGAGGTGCTTACAACGCTATTTCTGTTTTATCAGATGAAGCTAAAAGTAAAGGTATTACATGTGCAAGTGCAGGTAATCATGCTCAAGGTGTTGCCTATACAGCTAAAAAACTTAATTTAAACGCTGTTATCTTTATGCCAGTCACTACACCTTTACAAAAGGTAAATCAAGTAAAGTTCTTTGGAAATAGTAACGTTGAAGTTGTACTCACTGGTGATACATTTGATCACTGTTTAGCTGAAGCTTTAACTTATACAAGTGAACATCAAATGAACTTTATAGATCCATTCAATAATGTTCATACAATTTCTGGACAAGGTACGCTTGCTAAAGAAATGCTAGAACAAGCAAAGTCTGACAATGTTAACTTTGATTATCTATTTGCCGCAATTGGTGGTGGCGGTTTAATTTCAGGTATTAGTACTTACTTTAAAACCTATTCACCTACCACGAAAATTATAGGTGTTGAACCTTCAGGTGCAAGTAGTATGTATGAATCTGTTGTCGTAAATAATCAGGTAGTCACATTGCCTAATATCGATAAATTTGTGGACGGTGCATCTGTAGCTAGAGTTGGCGATATTACATTTGAAATTGCAAAAGAAAATGTAGATGATTACGTTCAAGTAGATGAAGGTGCAGTTTGTTCTACGATTTTAGACATGTATTCAAAACAAGCAATTGTAGCAGAACCTGCTGGCGCATTAAGTGTGAGTGCTCTTGAAAACTACAAAGACCACATTAAGGGTAAAACTGTTGTTTGTGTCATTAGTGGTGGTAATAATGATATTAATCGTATGAAGGAAATTGAAGAACGTTCTTTATTATATGAAGAAATGAAACATTATTTTATTTTAAACTTCCCTCAACGCCCTGGTGCATTAAGAGAATTTGTAAATGATGTTTTAGGCCCACAAGACGATATTACAAAATTTGAATACTTGAAAAAATCTTCTCAAAATACAGGTACTGTCATTATTGGTATTCAACTTAAAGATCATGATGATTTAATACAACTCAAACAACGTGTAAATCATTTCGATCCTTCCAATATTTATATTAATGAAAATAAGATGTTATATTCATTGTTAATTTAACACATAGTAAGAAAAACAGTCATAAATTGATTTCTAATTGAAATCATCTTATGACTGCTTTTTATTATACTTTACATTTCTCGTTTCGTCAGATTCAAACGTTTTCACTTCGCCAAGCCATTTTTCTTTGTGTTTGCTTTTTACTATGTAACTTTAGACATAAAAAAAGAGACCTTGCGGTCTCAATGCGGCTCATCGCATCCATTTTTTGCCTGGCAACGTTCTACTCTAGCGGAACGTAAGTTTGCTACCATCGTCCCTAAAGACCTTTCTTGACTTGTGACAATCGCTTGCTTCTTTCCTCTTCTTCGGCTCTCGCTTACTCATTTAGCTCTACTAAACTCGTTGCGCTCTTTTCTTGTTTCGTCAGATTCAAACGTTTTCACTTCGCCAAGCCATCTTTCTTTGTGTTTGCTTTTATTTTGACGTTTTAGACATAAAAAAAAGAGACCTGCGGTCTCAACTTGCCTGGCAACGTTCTACTCTAGCGGAACGTAAGTTCGACTACCATCGACGCTAAGGAGCTTAACTTCTGTGTTCGGCATGGGAACAGGTGTGACCTCCTTGCTATAGTCACCAGACATATGAATG
>NZ_JACVZM010000035.1:0-14163 GCF_017151935.1 Staphylococcus sp. EG-SA-14
TCAGTGTAAAATGTACTTGGGTCATGTAAAAGTCCTCCTGGGTATGTTTTTGTCGTTAAAAACATTGTACCGTAAAAGGACTGTTATATGGCCTTTTTACTTTTACACAATTATACGGACTTTATCATTAAAAAGTATACTCAACTCAATCATTTACAAATAGGTTGCGCAATTCATATTTATATTTATTGCAATCACTTGTTAAACTTGTCATTTAATATATCATTATTCGAGGCTTTATTAAAAAACATATAAAAAAGAGCCTATAGTATCAATAACTATAAGCCCTAACATCATTTACATCTATTTCTTTAATTTTTTACGTAATTTATCCAATGTTGTGAACAACCAATATTTCACTTTATGAATTGGTTTGTAGAAATCCCCTATTAATTCTTCGATTTGTACATTAAATCCACGTTTAAAGCGGTATACGCCATAATCTTCACTGTTTTCCGTAAAATCACCTGATAAACCATAGAAATTATAACGATCATAACCATTATCGAAGCAATAGTTAATCATAAACCAATGCATCATGTATGGTCCCATAAATTGATTATATTTTTCTGATGAACCCCCAGAGAAATAATTCACTTCATATGCATTTGCAAAATAAACGCCAGAAGCAAGGTTTAGAATTGGGCCGTCCGTTTTGCTCAATTCACTTGCATTCAATAATTCATGCTGATCATGATCAATTTGCTTATCTAATTCTGCAATTTTCTTCATTTGTTTATCTGATTTGTTTTCTTTCGCCATCATTTGATCACGACGATTTTCTTTGTCATTCAATTCCTGTTGCAACTTTAACACATATTCATCAAGGTCAATATATGCTAATGGTACTAATACTTTATCTCCATATGTGTCAATAAAGTTATAAAAATAATCATCTGTTTTTGAAACAAATCCAGCACGCTCTTCAGTTTCGCGATATAAATCTAGGAAAAGATTGAACTCATCACGTTCAAGGAATCTTACTTTAACACCATAGTTTATCGCTTTATTAATATTACGTTTACGTTGACTATCAAATGTCTTTTTCAATGTTTCAGGTGTTTTACCTTCAAGGTTTAATACGCCCATCCATCGTACTTGGCTTGATGTATCATACTCAGTTGTAAAGCCATGATGCTCGTAACCATGCGATTTAAACAAGTTTACTAAGGCATCATTTTTCTCGCGACCTTCAAATGGCACGATATCTTTATCATATAGATGATATAACCAATACGGATCTAATTTAACATATAAACATTGATGTTGCTGTAAATATTTATCTAACTCTTTTAAATAATAATCAACTAATCCTAAATCTGAAAAATCCATTACTGGACCACGATTCGAATAGTAAACATAACTTCCCATAGTAGGAATTTTAGAGAAAAGGCTTGCTGCAATTACTTTGTTATTGTCGTCTTTAATACCTAATAAAACTACTTCAAAGCCATCATTCTCACGGGTAACTATATTTTCTTTTACTTGGAAATAATGACTTTCCAATGATGGATTTTGTACAAAGTTGTCAAATTCGGTAACAGTTAACTCTGTAAATTTCATGTTTTGATAATTCCCTTCCTAAAAAATTCTGTCTTTAACTTTTTTAAGTGCGGTATATGCTGCGTAAACAGGTTTATTAATTGGTTTAATAAAGTCACCAACATATTCAATAATTTCAGCATTGTAACCTTTTTTGAATTTAACTACACCAGCATCTTCAGCATCTTCTGTAAATTTACCACTAACACCATAGAAATTATAACGGTCAATGCCATGATTTAATGCATAATTAATCATTTCCCATTGCACTGCATAACTTCCGGCAAAATGACGGAATGCATTTGATGTACCACCAGCATAATAAACAACTTCAAATGGATTGATAAAGAAGAAACCAGCAGAGATAGGTAATTCATTACCATGTTCTTCTTGTAGACGTTTACCTTCTTCAATCTTTTGCTCATTTGCATCAAGTTGTTGTTGTAAGTTATCTCGCTTGTTATGCGCTTTTTTGTTTTCAGGACGTTTTTCAATATCCTTTAATGCTTTATTTAAATCTTTATTTAAAATATCACGCTCTTCATTTAGTTCTTTAATATATTCATCAAAATTGATATACGCTAAAGGTACTAACACACGATCTTTGTAGTATTTTAAGCGATTGTAGTAAAATTTGTCATCACGATCAGCGAAAGCTTTTGATTCTGACGTATCTTCCATAAATGATCTAAAAATTGGCAGTTCTTCTTCAGATAAATATCTTACTTTAACACCATTCTTTTTAACTTTTTTCGTGTTTCTTTTTCTAAGTCCATCCATATTTTTAATGATGTCATCTGCTGTTTTATCTTTTAAATCTAACACTGAGTGATAACGAATTTGTAGCACAGGATCAAACCCTTTATGGAATCCAGTATGTTCAAATCCTAAGTTACTCATTTTATCAAAGAACCAATCATTACCAGCATTACCTGTAATCTCGCCATCATGATTCAAGTATTGATATGGTAAATATGGATCGATATGTAGGTATAGACAACGATGTTTTTTAACATATTTTGATAATTCATTAAAGAAAAAGTGTACGAGTTCTTGATTTTCATAATCGATCACTGGACCGCGATTTGAATAAAAATACTTGAACACTTTCATAACAGGTACAGCAGTAAGTAAGCAAGCTGCAATAACCTCGTTATTATTGTTTTTTATTCCCACTAAATGTGTTTCATAACCTTCAGCAAGTTTTAACTCATAGTGGCCAACAGTTTGCGTGAAATGACTGTATGGCATGCTATCTGTAAAGGCACCAAACTCTTTAGCTGTTAAATTTGTAAACTTCATTATCATTACTCCTATTTGTCTCTCGTTAATTAATTTCATTTCCGTATTTGCAGTTTTTCTATTTCCCCTCTGCAAATGTCAAAAATAATAAATCTAATCTAAATAAGTATACAATAGTTAATGTTAAAACTAAAACATAAACGCTTTAATTGCGTATACTTTTATAGTAATATTTAGATTTTTGCATACAATTTCAAAAAAAGTAATATGAACGTTTGGGTTTGCTCATATTACTTTTGTATCATTTCTATTCAATTTTACAATTCACCGTTTTTCACTTTTTCAAACAGTATTCGACTAATTTTTTTAAATCAAGTAAACTTAATTATTCAATGTTTGTTGGATAGATTGTAAATATCTAATGATTTCCTCACGCGTGTTAGATTTAAATCGCTTAACGATTTCGCTACCAATGACGATGCCATCTGCAACCTCTTTTATATCTGCAACATGTTGTGGTGTTCTTATACCAAATCCTGCGACAACTGGCACATTGGCTATCGCTTTAATTGACTCAATTTTTCGTTTTAATTCTGGATGAAACGCACCGTTTTGTCCTGTTGTCGCATTCATCGTCACAGTATAAATAAAGCCTTCCGCATGAGATACGATATCTTTTATACGTTTGTCATCAGTAGTCATCGCAACTAACGATATGATTTTGACGCCATAGTGACTAAATTGTTGTTTTAAACGCTGCGATAATTCATATGGTAAATCAGGAATAATTAAGCCGTAGACACCAGTATCTCGACATTTTTCAAAAAACGCTTGTTCTCCATAATGACAAATAATATTATAATACGTCATTAATACATAGTTACACTTAATTTGATCACCATGTTTTTCTAATTGATTGAAAATATAATCTATCGTGATGCCTTGTTTAATCGCTTGTTGACCTGCTTCCATGATAACTGGACCATCAGCAACCGGATCAGAGAAAGGTACACCAATTTCAATTATATCTGCACCATTTTCACTCAACAATGTTGCATTTTCAATCAAATCTTTATTGCCCATAATATAAGGTATAAATAATTTAGTCATTTGCAAGACCTCGCTCTGCCATATATTGTCTAATTGTTTCCATATCTTTATCGCCACGTCCAGAAATAGTTACTACAATAATATCTTCTTTCGACATCGTAGGCGCTAGTCTTTCAACATAACTCAGTGCATGTGCACTTTCAATTGCAGGTATAATACCTTCATGTTTTGTAAAGTTGATTAAAGCATTCATTGCTTGTGTATCACTTGCATTTTCAAAAGTTACTCTACCAATATCGTGGTAATAAGAATGTTCTGGCCCAATACCAGGATAATCAAGTCCTGCTGAAATAGAATGTGCTAGTTGCACTTGCCCACCTTCATCTTGAATTAAATACATTTTAGTACCATGTAATACGCCAGGTGATCCTTTGCCAATTGCAAGTGCATGTTTATCAGTATCCTCGCCTTGACCTGCGGCTTCAACACCGTATAATGCAACATCATCTTTAATAAATGGATAAAATGTACCGATTGCATTTGAGCCACCACCGATACATGCTACAATTGCATCCGGAAGTCGACCTTCTTTCTTCAATATCTGTGATTTTATTTCTTTACCAATCACACTCTGAAAACCTCTAACAATCGTTGGGAACGGGTCTGGACCTAATGCAGAACCTAATAAATAATGTGTATCATCTACATGACTTACCCAATATTGCAATGCTTTATTAACTGCATCCGATAAAGTCCCTTGACCATCTTCAACTGCCACAACCTTTGCACCAAGTAATTCCATTCTAAATACATTAAGTTGTTGTCTTTTAATATCTTCACTTCCCATAAAGACAACAAGTTCCATATCAAATAATGCAGCAACCGTAGCACTAGCTACACCATGTTGACCCGCACCAGTTTCAGCAACAAGCTTCTTCTTGCCCATTCTTTTAGCAAGCAACGCTTGACCTAACGCATTATTAATTTTATGGGCGCCTGTATGATTTAGATCCTCTCGTTTCAAATATATTTTAGCGCCACCTAGGCTTTCAGTATATGATGCAGCATATGTAAGTGGCGTCGCGCGTCCTACATACTCTGATAAATAGTATTCCAGTTCTCTTTGAAACTCTGGGTCTGCTTTTGCCTCTTTATAAGCTTTTTTCAACTCAATAATTGCTGGCATTAATGTTTCTGGAACATATTGCCCTCCGTATTCACCAAAGAAACCTAATTCATCTGCTTCCGTTTGTATTTGTTTATTCATTGTCTCTATCTCCTTTCACAATATTTACAATTGCTGTCATTTGTTCTATATCTTTTCGCCCATTTACTTCTATACCTGATGCAAGATCATAACCTTGATGTGATAATTTAAGTTGATTAACTGTTTGAATATTTTCAGAGTTAATGCCTCCTGCTATCAAATAAGGTATGTCTTTTATGTGCTTCAAAATAGTCCAGTCATATGTTTGACCGGTACCACCATACGACACTGAGGGTGTGTCGATAATAAATAAATCTACGAACCCTTTATATTTATTTATGTTTTGGATTATGTTTTCATCTGCAGCTAAAGCTTTAGTGATTTTAATGCTTGAATATTTCTTTTTAATTTCCTGTATAAAATCAATAGATTCTGTGCCGTGTAACTGTATTGTGTTAATTGACGTATTGCTTAATACGTGTTCAATTGTTGTTAAATCAGGATTTACCATGACACATACTTTATCGATATGATTTGGAACAGCAGACGCTAACTTTTTTATTTGGGTAATTGTTTGATGCCTTTTACTTTTTTCATAATGGATGAAACCTATCGCATCAATAGGTAATTGACTGGCCGCTGTAACATCCTTTATTGATGTAAAGCCACAAAATTTCAATTTCATCATGACTTCACCTTTTGCATTTTCAGTTGTGGTAAAAATTCAGATAGATTGTCACAACGCATAAGCGCCTCACCTATTAGTAAGCCATCGATACCACTATGCAAGATTTTTCTTACATCAGATGCATCGTGAATACCACTTTCAGAAATATAATGATGATTTGGTTTTTTAATTTCTAAAATAGTATTTGTATGTTCCACATTTGTGACAAATCGTTTTAAGTCCCTGTTATTTACACCAATCAATTTAGCATTAACCTTATAGGCACGTTCTAATTCATGGCGATCATGTACTTCAATTAACACTTCTAGATTTTGCGATATAGCGTAGTTATATAAATCTTTCAATTGTTTATCCGATAAGATGTTAACGATCAATAAAATCATAGATGCACCAGCTTGTTTAGCAACATCAATTTGAAGCGGGTCTATAATAAAGTCTTTGCATAATACGGGTAATGTTGTTTTTGTTGTCAATGCTTGTAATCTTTCAAAACTACCACCAAAGTACTTTTCATCAGTTAAAATGGACACGGCATTTGCACCGTACTTTTCATAATCTGAGATTTGTTGCGATAAATCTCGTTCAGGTAAGTCATTAACTGTAGGACTCTTCGATTTAATTTCTGCAATAATTGCTAGCTTTGGTTCTTTCTCAATTGCGTTTATAAAAGATTTTTTATTCTGAATCTTCACACTTTTCAAGGTATTAAGTTTGTCTTGATAATAGCCATTTTGTAAAAGTGACTGTTTATATTTAACAATTTCTGCTAAAATCGTCATATTATTCACCTCTCATTTGATGGTATTTTTTCAATGCTTCACCATTATCAATCAATGTAGTTGCAAGTTCTATGCCTTCTGCGATGGTATCCACTTTCTCTGCAACATAAAGGCTTAAACCCGCATTTAGTAAGACAACATCACGTCGACTTGACTGATCTTTACCATTCAAGATATTAAGGGAGATTGCTAAATTTTCTTCAGGTGAACCGCCTTTAAAATCACTATTCGGCGCATGTTTCAAACCATAATCAGTCGCATTTAATGTGTAATTTTTGATTTCTCCATCTTCAGTCAATTCATATATCAAATTATCACCAGATAGTGTTGCTTCATCCAAACCATTTGCACCATGTAAAACGATTGCACGTTTTCTACCTAAATCTTTAATCGTTTTAGCAACTAACTTTAACTTTGTAGGATCAAAGACGCCTACCATTTGATACGTTAAGTGATATGGATTAATTAATGGACCCACAAGGTTTAATATTGTAGGCTTTCCAATCATTTTTCTAACTGGTTGCATATACTTCATGATTGGATATGATTCAGTTGCACCAATGAATACAAGGTCTTTTTCATTTAATTGGTTAGGTGTATCATCAACAGTTGTTGTTTGTATGTTCATTTGATTTAACAAATCCGTACTACCTGAATTTGAGGTAATACTTTTATTACCATGTTTTATAACTTTTACGCCAGCACTTGCTACAACAAAAGCAACAGTCGTTGAAATGTTGAAACTATTTGACTTGTCACCACCTGTGCCGCACACACACATAGCCCCTTCATAACATGGTTGATGTGGATACATTGTATTAATTAAGCTACGTACAATATATGTTAATTCTTGTTGTTGGATTTCTCGCTCCGAATAGGAACTAAGTAATTCATATTTAATATCAGTTCCAATACTAGGAGAAATAAGTATATCGATTAGCTCTTTAATGTCGCTTTCAAGTAATATAGTTTCAGTTTTTATTCTTGTTAGTAATGTCATGGTTTTCATCCTTCCTTCACTAGATTAATGAAATTTGTAATTATTTTGACACCATAGTCTGTAGCAAATGATTCAGGATGGTACTGAATACCGTAATGCGGTCTTTCTTTATGCTCAAATGACTGTATACAATCTTCGGTACGTCCAGTAATTTTCAATTCTTCTGGAAAATTGTCAGGGTTACTTATTAATGAATGATATCTCATAATTGAAAACTGTTCTGGTATATCTTGATATAACAGATGTTGATGATGCGATATAACCTTTAGTGTATCAACTTTTCCGTGCATAACCTTGTCGCCTTTAATGACTTCTCCACCGTAATAACAAGTCAGTGCCTGAGCACCTAGGCAAATACCTAAAATGGGTTTGTGTTGATAGGTTGATATGATTTTCATTAACTGTTGATCGTCTAATGGATGCCCTGGACCAGGAGATATAATAACAGCGTCCACCGATTGATTCAGCACATTATCATCATCAGGATATTGAACAATGACGTCAGTATGTTGAGCAACAATATCCACTAGGTTATATGTAAAGGAATCATAATTATCTACAACTAAGATCATGGCCTCACCTCCAATAAGCTTTTAGCTTTCAATTTCGTTTCATTCAGTTCTTTTTCAGGAATAGAATCATATACAACGCCACAACCAGCTTCTACGTTGATATACTGCTCATCTATCATCATCGTTCGAATTGCTAAAGCAAAATCTAAGTTATGATTACAATTTATGTATCCAACACCACCACTATAAACGCCTCGTTTATGTGGATATTGTTCATATATTCTTTCAATTGCACGTAATTTTGGTGCACCTGAAACGGTACCTGTTGGTAATAAATTCGCAATAACTGTCATTGGTGATAAATTTTGATTTATTTTACCTGTGATTTCACTTACGATATGCATAACATGTTCATATTTTTCAATAACCATTAATTTAGTAATTTTTGAGGTACCGATTTTACTTACTCTATGAATATCATTACGTCCTAAATCAACTAGCATACGATGTTCGCTGCATTCTTTTGGATCATTAAGTAGTTGTTTCATATTCTCATTATCTATTTGTGTCGTCTCACCACGTTGAATCGTACCTGCAATAGGATTAGTTGTTACAATTTGATCTTTGACACTTACGAAACTTTCGGGAGAACTACCGACAATATATGGTTGATCGATATTAAGATAATACATATATGGACTTGGGTTTTGTCGTTTTAAATTTTGATACAGTTGAAACGAAAGTTGATTTAAATGCTGACTAGCATGATGCGCATATTTGTAAATTCTTGATGGCACAACTTGGAACATATCCCCTTCTGTTATTTTCTCTTTGAAATACTGAATCATTTCGATAAATCTTTCTTCAGAAATATTTGATTGAATTTCTTTAGTTTTAAAATCAAAATCTTGTGTAGGCATGAATGGTTGGATTTTAGTTAAGTCTTCGATAGACTTATTAACTCGATTCTCAAGATCTGATTTTGTTGAATTTGAAAATTGATTCGTCGCGATGATATATAACTCATCTTTGTAATGGTCAAATACATAAACTTGTTCAACCATATATAACCTTACATCGTGCTGCTTGTGATCTTCTAATTGTATTGATTGCAATTTAGGAAATTCATGTCTTACTAAATCAAAGCTACACGTCCCAACATATCCAGATATAAACGGTAATGACTTAAGTTGCTCATCTTGAATATTATGGTAGTCTTCATTTATTTTAGTCGTTAAATAATGGTACGGTCTTTCAATGATTTGATACGATTCTTTTAAAGTGCTTACTGATAATACATCATTATCTAAAGTTAAAGTGCCATAAATATCAAAAATAACAACTGAATAGCGACCTTTAGTTTGTTGTTGATTTGTACTTTCCAAAATGATCTTCTTGGAATGAAGTTGTGCTAAAACTTCGGGCGTTACATTTGCTTTTATTTTTTTATAAAATATATCCATTCTATACGCTCCTTTCAAAAAAGCGCCAGCATCCTTATCAATATAAAGGACGCTGACGCGTGGTACCACCTAAATTAACCGAATATTCAAAATATTCATAGTTCACTCTTTACTATATATAATTTTTCTGTTGCAGACAAAACCCAATTTCATTAATCTCGGTGTTAGTTCACATCATCCACTAACTTTCTGTTGCTACCTTTAATTAACTACTACATTTTGTCTAAATAAAAAGACACCACATAACGCATATACCTGTAAGGACGCGTTACCGTGGTGCCACCTTAGTTAACATAATTCATGTTCACTTTCAAAACTCATTCAATTGTTTTCCAAAGTCCAATTCACAAGATATGGCGTGCTAATTCCCATCACCCATTAGCTTTCTATTTGCTACGTTTCATATCTGCTACTATTTCTTTAGAAAATTCTAATTATTTTTATAGTTCATTATATTACATAGGTCGTTCACATTTGTCAACACTAATTGTTTACTCAATTGGTGATAAGCAATATGCATATAGTAATTTCTCTGTCGCTTTAATAGAATCAATATGTGTTCGTTCCATTGCATGAGATGATTCAATGCCAGCGCCAAATAAACCATGTCTGATATCCGCACCAGCATGTAAAGCTGCTGAAGCATCTGAACCATAATATGGATATATGTCTACTTTATATGGAATGTTATTTATTTTGCAAAGATTAACTAGGTGCGATTTCAATTGCTTATGATATGGACCTGAAGCATCTTTGGCACAAATAGAAACTGTATATTCATCCGATGCTTGACCGTCTCCCAACGCGCCCATATCTAATGCAATATATTCTTTGATTTTCGAATCAATTGATGCATTTGCACCGTAACCTATTTCTTCGTTATTAGAAATATAAAATTGCGTTGTATGTGGTAATATTATTTGCTCTTCTTTTAATTTCTTTAGTAATTGTAGTATCATCGCTACGCTAGCTTTATCATCTAAATGACGAGATTTAATAAAACCTGATGACGTGATAACTGTACGTGGATCAAAGCTAACAAAATCACCTACTGAAATACCTAAACTCTTTGTATCTTCTTCTGATGTAGTTACTTCATCAATTCTTATTTCCATATGCTTTTGATCTCTAGGTATTTCATGATTATTTCTATATACATGAACACTTGTTTCATGCAGACAAATTGTTCCTGTATATATTTGACCAGCATCAGTTTTAATTTGGCAATATTCACCCTCAATCGCGTTATACGTGAATCCTCCAATTAATTCTATTGCTAAGCGACCATCTTCTTTAATTTCTTTAACCATTGCACCTAAAGTATCAACATGAGCAGTAATACAGCGTTGTACTTCATCATTTTTGCCTGGCACTGTTATTAATAACGCACCTTTATTTGTTAGTGTTGTTTGATAACCCAAGTCTTTTGCATATTTTTCGACAAATTGAATTGCTTCTTCTGTGTCTCCTGAAGGACTATTAATACCTGTTAATGTTTTAATCATTTCTAATATTGGTTCCATTGATTTACCCCTCCGTTGCCATTGTGTTACTATACTCTTTATTGTAGATGATTTATCTCCGTTTATCTATTAATGCTATTATCGATTTTTATTTACTATTGCACTGTGTCAACAGCTCATTTACAATGTTATTATTCTGAAAATTTCGAAATAAGGTGATTTATATGACAACAGTTTTATTTGTTGGGCTTGGATTAATTGGTGGAAGTCTTGCTAGCAATATAAAATACCATAACCCTAATACTAATATTATTGCATACGATGCAGATACTTCTCAGTTAGATAAAGCTAAATCAATCGGCATTATTAATGAAAAATGTTTAAATTATAGTGAAGCTATTAAAAAAGCCGATGTAATTATTTATGCAACACCTGTTGCTATCACAAATAAATATCTTAGCGAGCTTATAGATATGCCAACTAAACCTGGTGTTATTGTTTCTGATACTGGTAGTACTAAAGCAATGATACAGCAACACGAATGCAATTTATTAAAGCATAATATTCATTTAGTCAGTGGTCATCCAATGGCTGGTAGTCATAAATCTGGTGTACTAAATGCTAAAAAGCACTTATTTGAAAACGCTTATTATATTTTAGTCTACAATGAGCCAAGAAATGAGCAAGCAGCAAACACGTTAAAAGAACTGTTATCACCTACTCTTGCTAAATTTATTGTAACTACTGCTGAAGAACACGACTACGTAACAAGCGTCGTAAGTCATTTACCTCATATCGTTGCATCTAGTTTAGTTCATGTTAGTCAAAAGAACGGTCAAGAACATCATTTAGTTAATAAACTTGCAGCTGGTGGTTTTCGTGATATCACTCGTATAGCTAGTAGTAATGCACAAATGTGGAAAGATATCACCTTGAGTAATAAAACGTATATTTTAGAAATGATTCGACAGCTAAAAAGTCAGTTTCAAGATTTAGAAAGACTAATTGAAAGCAATGATTCTGAAAAATTGTTATCATTTTTTGCCCAAGCTAAATCGTATCGCGACGCACTACCCGCTAAACAACTAGGTGGACTAAATACTGCGTATGATCTATATGTAGACATTCCGGATGAATCAGGTATGATAAGTAAAGTGACTTATATCCTGAGTTTACATAACATATCTATAAGCAACTTAAGAATCTTAGAAGTACGCGAAGATATATACGGTGCTTTAAAAATTAGTTTCAAAAACCCTACTGACCGAGAACGCGGTATGCAAGCATTGAGTGATTTTGATTGTTATATCCAATAATTATTAAGTCTCTTTTGATAAATTCCATGTATTCTTAGATATTATTGTGAAAATCTATTGTGATATATGAAATATTTATCTTTAGAGACTTATTTTATACGAATCACAGTTATATATTACTTAAACCGTATAGTCATTACATTTTATGTCCAGCCATTAAACCTAATCTGCCGTGTTTTGTACCTGCTTCTGTAAACGATACTGCTTTGGACACAATACCTTTGCCGTATTTCAAATGTAATTGGTCTATCGTTTTAGCTAGACATTCGTCACGTTTGCGTTGGTATTCATCTTCAAACAGACTTAACTGTCGCTCATCCTCATTAATAAATTGACTCAAAGATATACTTAGCGTACGATATAGTGCTTGTTTATTACATAATTTATCTGCGAAATGCATTCCTACTTTATAAATATCTTTTTCTAAGTTTGTTGGATCTTTCAAAGTATATTGCTTATGTACACCGCCTTCATCACTATAGCCAAAGGCAAAATGTATCGTTCTTGCCACTTTTTTTCTTGCTCGAACTCTGCTAGCAACATCTTCAATTAACTCTTGCATTACTACTTTTGCTTCATCAAAATGATAATCTCTCATTAATATTTGACTTTTGCATATCGATGGATTGCTGATCTTGTGCTTTTCACGTACTTTACTCTGATCTATCCCATTCGCATGTAGATGCATATCAACACCTAAAATACCGAACTCTTTTTTTAAAAATTTATATGGATATTTCGCTAAATCTCCTATAGTAAAAATTCCTCTTTTATTCAATTTGGCTTCTGTTCGACGATTAATACCCCAAAAATCTCGCAAGGGCTGAATTGGCCATAATTTCGTTGGTACATCTTGATATCGCCATTCAGCTATACCATTTTGACTATGCTTCGCTTCAACATCCATAGCAATTTTACTTAATAACATATTAGAACCAATGCCCACAGTACAATAAATGCCTGTTTCTTCATAAATTTCACGTTTAAGTCTTTCGCAAAATGCATGTACTGTAGAACTAAATCTATGATAGCTATCAGTAACATCCATAAAAAATTCGTCAATACTATATTGGTGTAAATCTTCAGGTGGAATATAACGCAATGCAATCTTAGAAATAGCAACTGAAACATTAAGATATTTACGCATACTTGGATTGATAATGTAAATATCATTTCTATGTGGTATTTCAAACAATCGCGACCCTGTCTTGATGCCTAATTCTTTTAATTTAGGTGTCGCAGCCAATATTACAGAACCCTGACGCTTAGTATCTGCAACAACAGCTAGCTTTGTTTCTAATGGATCTAGCCCCTTTTCAATACAAGAAACACTCGCAAAAAAACTTTTTTGGTCAATACATAGAACATCCCTATCTTCTAATAAATGATAATTATACACTGTTATTCCTCCCTTACTTGAATCTTATTATATACGAACACGTGTTCTATTTCAACTATTTTAGAACAAATGTTCTGTTATTTTGCAAATGAATTTTTAAGTATTACATGATATACTCAAATTAATAATGATTAGGAGGTTTGGATGATGCCAATCGTCAATGTAAAATTATTAGAAGGTCGTTCGGATGAACAATTAAAAAATTTAGTTAGCGAAGTAACTGACGCCGTAGAAAAAACAACGGGGGCAAATAGACAAGCAATTCACGTTGTTATAGAAGAAATGAAACCAAACCATTATGGTGTGGCTGGCGTAAGAAAGTCAGATCAATAATTCTTCATAAGATGCATGCCAATTAATTCTTTGAAAACGAACAAGGGCTTGGGACATTAAGTTCTTAGGCAATGTAAAAAAGCTGATTTCTATTAATTATTTGATAGAAATCAGCTTTTTTGATATGTATTTTATAATGTACAGCTCGTTGAGCTGCTATTTTCCTTAT
>NZ_JACVZM010000036.1:0-14043 GCF_017151935.1 Staphylococcus sp. EG-SA-14
GTAATAAAAGTAAACCTAAAATAAAGACAATCACTAATGTCCAGCCCATTTCTGGATTAACATATGCATCTGTAATTTTTACAAACGGATATAAAAGGTATGGCAATTTACTAATTCCATAGCCAAAGAACGCGAACATCATTTGTAAAATAACAAATACAAAAGCCAAACCATGTTTTTTCTTAAAGAATGTTAACAATGAAGCTAATGCAAAGAATAAGAAACTTATACCAAACATCCACCAATAGTCAAAAACAGCTGAATAAAAATGTTCAGAATTTTGAATGCGTAATGATAGAAATACGAATAAACAAATGATAATCATCGGCGGCCCTAAAAATATGTGCCATTGTCTTGTTAAATTATATGCTGGTTCGTCATTTGCTTTTTTAGCATAATATGTCAAAAATCCTGATGAAATATATAAAACTGAAATAATTGCCAAGAATACTACAGACCAAGCAAATGGGCTTAATAATAACTGCACCCAATCTAGATCGATAACATTGTTTCGAACATTAATATAGCCACCTTCTGTAATAGTTAAAGCAGTAGATAATGAAGCTGGAATTAATAATCCACTTACCCCATACATGATCATCCATGCTAATTTTGTATCTTGACCATAATTTTCAAATGCATAAAAACTGTTTCTCAACGATATCATAATCAGTGCTATTGAACCTGGTATTAACAATACCGTGCCTAAATATTTGATTGACTCTGGAAAGAAACCTACGAATCCTACGAAGAAGAAAACAAAGAATACATTCGTAACTTCCCAAACTGGGTTTAAATAACGTGAAATTAAGTGATTAATTTTCTTTTCATCACCAGTTAACTTTGAATGCAATGCGAAGAAACCTGCCCCAAAATCTATAGAAGCAATAATGATATAGCAAAATAAAAACAACCATAACACTGTTATACCTATAAATGCATAAATCATTTTTCTATTTCTCCTCCTTGCTTCTTGGCTAAACGATTTACATCTTCATACGCCGGTTTATTTTTAAACATACGAATTAATACGTATGCACATGTATACATTAAAATGATGTACAATATGCCAAATAAAATTGTAACGAAGGTTATTCCGCCTGCTTGTGTTGCTGCTTCTGCCACGCGCATATAACCACGAACAATCCAAGGCTGTCTACCCATCTCTGTTAAGAACCATCCAAATTCTATAGCTAGCATTGAAGCTGGGCCTGTTAATAATATTCCATAAAGCATCCATTTATGAGTAGAAAACTTTCTAAGCTTTTTAAACATTAAAGTTAAGACATAAACACCTGAAATGACAAAACATAAAATTCCCATCGTTACCATTAAATCAAAGAAATAATGGACGATCATAGGCGGATGTAAACTTTTTGGAAAATCATTTAACCCTTGTACTTTAGTTTTGACACTATTATCTGCTAAGAAACTCAATAGTCCAGGTAATTCAATCGCACCTTTAACTTGCTGAGTCTTTTCATCTAACACACCAAATAATAATAATTTGGCATGGGAAGATGTATCGAAATGCCATTCATAAGCTGCTAATTTTTCAGGTTGGAATTTATGCAAAAATTTTGCAGATAAATCCCCTGCCAACATAGAAAGTAATGTTGAAAAGAATCCAACTATCATAGACATTTTCAAAGCTTTCTTATGGTAGACAGTATCTTTAGGTTGACGATTACGCAATAATTTAAAAGCTGCTATTGATGCAATAACAAATGCCATCGTCATACCGGCTGTAGTAATTACGTGAAATGATCGAACTATAAACGATGGGTTAAACATCGCTTCTATAGGTTGAACATTGACCATCTTTCCATTCTTCAACTCAAAACCTGCAGGCGTATTCATAAATGAATTCACTGAAGTAATGAAGAATGCTGAGAAAGAGCCACCAATAATTACTGGTATACTAATTAAGAAATGTGTCCATTTATTTTTAAAACGATCCCAAGTATATAAATATATACTTAAGAAAATAGCTTCAAAGAAGAACGCAAATGTTTCCATAAATAATGGAAGTGCAATAACGTGTCCACCCATTTCCATAAATGTAGGCCAAATCAATGATAATTGAAGTCCTATAATTGTACCTGTAACAACTCCCACTGCTACAGTAATTGTATAAGCTTTAGCCCATCTTTTGGCCATAGCTATATATTGAAGATCATTTTTGCGAATACCTAAAAATTCTGCAATTGCGAACATTAAAGGCATACCAACACCAATCGTTGCAAAAATGATATGAACTGCTAAAGTCATAGCTGTCAAAAACCGACTGATTTCAACTGTATCCATTTAAAAACATCACCTTTTTCTTTTTTTGATGACAACACAATGAACTTAATTATAATTGCTATAATGTGTATTTTTAAAACATTATGCGCTATGAAATTGTGTATAATTTATGTCAGTTCACAATGTGTTCACAAATTTGAATTTCAATGTATAATTGTGTATATTACATTAGAATAAAACACGAAGGAGCATGATACATGTCAGAAATAATCGTTTATACGCAGAATGATTGCCCACCTTGTACATTTGTAAAAAATTATCTTAATGAGCATCAAATTGATTTTGAAGAGAGAAATATCAACAATCAACAATATCGAAACGAAATGATAGATTTTGATGCTTTTTCAACTCCGTTTATTTTGTTGAATGGTAATCCAATGTACCATGTTGATCTTGATGAAATCAACAAAGTATTAAATATCCAAGATTAATTTTCATCTAAATCAACTTCATCATTTATAGCTATCATAAATTAAATATCGATTTTTAAATTAACTAACATTAATTAAAGAACAACATTTTGTTAATGACACATAGTTGTTTAATTAGTTAGCAACAACATTCCATTGAAATTAACATAAATCATAAAAAAGAACCCGAAGTATTCATAATTACTCACAATGAATACTTCGGGTTTATTTATAATTCTGTCTTTCGAAAGAATTAATTATTTTACGTAGTTGTTAACTAATTCAATAACTTCTTCTTGCGTTGCACAGTCGACTGCACGGTTAGCAAGTTCAGTCATTTCATTTTTACTTAAACCATTAATTTGTCTTCTTGCTTTCAGAATAGACGTTGCACTCATAGAGAACTCATCTAAACCTAAACCAAGCAATAATGGAATAGCTGTTTCATCTCCAGCCATTTCACCACACATACCTGTCCATTTACCTTCTTTATGTGACGCTTCAATAACTTGTTTAACTAAACGTAAGATTGAAGGGTTATATGGTTGGTATAGATATGATACACGCTCTGACATACGGTCAGCAGCTAATGTGTATTGAATTAAATCATTTGTACCGATACTGAAGAAATCTACTTCTTTAGCAAAGACATCAGCTAATGCTGCTGTTGCAGGTATCTCTACCATGATTCCTAATTCTATATCATCTGAAATGTCATGACCTTCATTTTTAAGGTTTTCTTTTTCTTCCAATAATATAGCTTTAGCTTCTCTAAATTCGTTAATTGTTGCAACCATTGGGAACATGATATTTAACTTACCATAAACTGATGCACGTAATAATGCACGTAGCTGTGGTCTAAAAATATCTTGTTGCGCAAGGCATAAACGAATCGCACGGTAACCTAAGAATGGATTCATTTCTTCAGGCAAGTTTAAGTATGATAATTCTTTATCTCCACCTATATCTAAAGTACGTACAACAACACGTTTACCGTCCATTGCTTCTAATACTTCTTTATAAGCTTCAAATTGCTCTTCTTCTGTAGGCATTTGGTCACGACCCATATATAAAAACTCAGTTCTATATAAGCCGATACCTTGTGCACCATTTTCAATAACACCTGGCAAATCATTAGGTGTACCAATATTTGCAGCAAGCTCTGCGTGAACACCATCAACTGTAACAGTATCAGCATCACGTAGTTTTTGTAATTCTTTCTTGTCAGCAAAATAACGCTCACGTTTATCTTGATAAGCGATTAACTCATCTTCAGTTGGATTAACGATTACATCACCATTTAATCCATCTACGATAATCATGTCGCCTTGTTTAACTTCTTGAGTAATTGATTTTGTACCAACAATTGCTGGAATTTCTAAAGAACGACTCATAATTGCAGAGTGACTTGTTCTTCCGCCAATGTTTGTAGCAAAACCTTGTACGAATTCTTTATTTAATTGAGCAGTATCAGATGGCGTTAAGTCATTCCCTACAATAACAACGCTTTCATCAATCATACTCGGATTCGGTAATTCTACACCTAAAATATGTGATAACACACGTTTAGAAACGTCGCGAATATCAGCCGCACGTTCTTTCATGTATTCGTTATCCATAGATTCAAAAATTGTAACAAATTGTGTTGTTACATCCGTTAATGCTGTAGCAGCATTAGCGTTTTCATTTTTAATCTTATCTTGGATTGGTTGAATTAATTCAGGGTCATCTAAAACTAATAAATGTGCATCAAAGATAGCAGCTTTATCAGCACCTAGTTGAACCTCTGCATTATTTCTAATTTTAGTTAACTCAACTTTAGAAGCTTCGATAGCGCTATTGAACTTTGCAACTTCTCCTTCAACATCAGTGACTTTTTCATTTTTGTCGAATGTTAAGTCTGGCTCAACTAATAAATAAGCTTTAGCAATTGCGACACCATCAGATGCAGCAATACCTTTAATTAATTTAGACATGATTATTTAGTCAATCCTTCTTTTGATAAGACGTCACTGATTGCTTGAATGGCGTCAGATTCATCACTACCGTCAGCATAAATTGTAATTTCAGCATCTTTACCAACACCAAGGCTCATAACACCCATGATTGATTTTAAGTTTACTTTCTTACCGTTATATTCTAATTGAATATCAGAATCGAATTTTGAAGCTGTTTGTACTAACATTGTTGCTGGTCTAGCGTGAATACCAGTCTCGTCGATGATTACATATGAATTTTGTTCCATAATTACATTTCTCCTTCGTATAGTTAGAATCTTCAATATTATTACAATACTAACTTAGTTTTATACATTAACTTTACCAAAACCATGCTTTAAATTCAATTCGTTTAAAACCGGTTTCAGTAAAATTTGCAAATTGCAAAACTATTATAGCACCTACATGACATTTTTAATAACATTTTCGCATTTTTGAATGTGATCTTTTCCAATTTTATTCATAAAATAGTAACTAATAGATGCAGACACAGCTTGTCCTACAACAGGAAACCATTTTGTTTGTTTTGCAGCAGTACGTTTAGCTACATCTCTAATAACTATTTTTAAAAATGCACTTGAAATTCTTTTACCAATAAATTGACTACCTTGAATTGCTGCTGCAGACATAATTCTTTCTTTCACATCATCCCCAAGGCTATTAACTTGCTTATGATCTAATCCGTATATTTTATTTACATCCTCGATAATATCTTTCATTAATTTTAAATCAACACCAAAATCTAAACCCGGAATTGGAACAACGCTCATTGTTGATGACATTAAAGACTTTCTCTTTACAATTGCTTCAGCACGTTGTCGTCTTTCTCTCAATTCTTGAATCGTCGTTGGCATTGCACCTTTTCCGTCAACATTTTCTATTTTAAAGACTGAATTACCAATTTTATTTGTTAAATTTGATGTTAAATTGTTTTTGAATCCCATAATATTATCACCCTTCTTTTTCTCAATAAGTTACTATACCCCTTTTTATCAAATTAATGTCTAATATTTACAAAAACAGCTTTTAAATATTTAGATGGCTTATAATGTGGATGCGTTTTAAAATCTTTTGGTAATCCCATAACTTCAGTTAATTCATAATCAACGCCACTCTCTTCAAGCGTCTTTTTAATAGTATTTTTAAATTGCTTTAATGGATATACACTTGCGTTTGTACATAACAATAATGTTCCTTCAGATGATAAGATATTTAAGGCGCCATTAATTAATTTGTCATAATCTTTTTGCACTGAAAATGTACGTTTTTTGTTACGCGCAAAGCTAGGTGGATCAATCACGATCGTGTCATAACTATGTCCATGTCGTGCAGCATATTTATAGAAATCAAAAGTGTCCATGACATAAATATATTGGGATTTAGGATCAATAGCATTTAATCCAAAATTTTCTTCAGTTAAACTACGAGAACGATTAGCCAAATCTACACTTGTTGTTGAAGATGCCTCACTTGCTGCTATTGCAGAAAAAGCACCTGTATAACTAAATAAGTTTAAAACATGGCGTTCTTTGGCATATTGATCCCTTAATTTCTTGCGCACTTCTTTTTGATCTAAAAAGATACCTGTCATCAAACCATCTTCAAGGTCTACATTATAAAATGTGAAGTTTTCTTCGATAACAATTGGAAACTCAGGTGCATCTCCTTCAACAAAACCACCACTATATTCGCTGTCTTTAAATCTTACTTTTTCGTAAATAGATTTATAATCAAATACTTTTCTAACCGCTTCAAGAATGGCATATTTAAATTTATAAATACCTTTTGAGTACCATTGAATCAACAAATGACCATCGTAATTGTCGATTGTTAATCCCCCAACACCATCACCTTCAGCATTAAATAATCTAAAAGCATTTGTTCCATCTATATTAAAATAATAATCACGTTCTGCTAATGCAGTATTAAACAATTTTACAAAGAAAGCTGTGTTGATTTGTTGAGCTTTATCGTATGTTAGAACCCAACCTAATCCTTTATGTTGGCGACCAACATAAGCCGTTGCGACATATTGTGATTTATCAGTCACAATTTGAAAAATATCTCCTTCTTTTAAATGATCTTGTGAATAGATATCCTCTTCTTCAATTAAAGGATATCCATTAAAATATTTTGTTTCTTTGCCTTTGTTCAGAGTTGCTATTTTCATCTGACAACTTCCTTTCTGTGTTTCGTTGTAGTTTTATATAGATTAAATTGTTTGCCAAATTTCAATATCATCTACTTCTAATCTTACTGTTGATTTTAACAAATTAGTAATTCGAATGATATATGTTAAATTTCTACAAAGGAAATACTATATATCGTTTCGCAAATTCCATATGTCGCTTCAACTATTTACTAGTTTTCTTGATTTTACAAATGGATAACTTTTCAACTATTTTATTTGCACTAAAACTTTGTATACAATTTTCAATACTTAATTCGCATCACCTGAATCAATCAAATCTAGTTACAAAAAAAGTACTATCCATAAACTTCATTGACCTGTATCTAAGTAAGTTAGAGATATATCTAACTTATAGCGTACACATCAAAATGTTTAATAGATAGTACTTTTATAATGCTTTTAATTATGGTCGCTCTCGTAATTGTAACGAATAAGAAATGATGATTGCCAATAACATTAATAGTAATGTTGGCGTAATGAACACTGAAAGTAATAGTCCATGAATCATTATATTTATAAATTCCGTTAACAATTTAAAGAATAAAATGCTCCCCATAAATAGTTGCAAATAATAAAACTTACCTTTCAAGTGGAAAGTTAACGTTGTAGCGATATATGCGATAATAATGAATAACAGAATTAATAATGTAACCCATTCAATAACATATTGTGTCTGTGATAATTTCCAATCACCAGATACAAATAATGCATTACGATTATTAAATTCTAAAAATGTGAATAAAAAGATGACGACACCACAAAATAGTTCGACATACATTGGTTTAACCCATTTCGGTTTTCTCATCCAATCAGGAATATCGTCTTCTTGAATATCGATAATATCATTAACTTTCTTTTTGAATTTATCTCTTTTAGCTCTAATTTTATCTAAATCGACACTTCTTCTTGTCTTACGTGCATATTCTGTAGTCTTATCTTGGAGTTGTTTCAAGTGAATTTTAGTTTGATTCGTGACGTTCCCTTTACTTGTTCTTGATAATTCTGGCTCCTCTTCACCTAATTCTTGCTTTGTTAAAGGTAAAGCTCGGCGCAAGAACAAGAAATTCCAAATAGCCATTTGACCAAGTAACCACATAATTATAAAGAAAGCATTGACACTTAAGATATCAATTGACTCTATTTCATTAGCATCAATTCTGCCATACAATGCAATTTGTGTAATTAAGTAACTTATACCATAACTCACAATTATCCACATGAAATGATTTTTTACATTTTCCTGATTCAATTCATCTTTATAGACGATATATCCTATATGAATTGTAAATGGAATAATGAAAATCACTGCAAAGAATCCATAAACTTGAGTCATTAATATAAGAGTAATAATAAAGTACATGATACCGATAACTAAGAAAAAGATAGAAATATCATAGTCATACTTAATAGTTCTAAGTAATGTATGACCAATCAACATAACTAAAATACCGAATATAATTATCACAATTGCACTAACTATAGGGAAATTACCTATAAATCGACTCATTACTTTAATAATTTCACTGAAAAATGCATTCAGAAATTCCCACACATTATGAACATGTGTATCAACTTTTTTACCACCATTTAATTGTTTAATTAAAGGCAAGTTAATTAAAATAATGAGACCAGTGAAGAGTGAAACGATACCGATTAAATAGCTAAAAATAATTTCGGCGTGTTTCCTAAGAAAAGACATTATGTTCACCTCAAAATCATTATATATTAATCTAATGTTGTTGTCTTTAGATAAATGAATAAATAGTGCTATAGACATAGAAAAGTTTAACGAAAGTACAACCGGGTAAGATTTATATATAAATAATTATCCAATTTGGGAGGAATTAATCATGTCTAATGAAAATCAAAATAAAAAAGCAGCAGAAAAAGCTAAAGAAGTTGAAGAAAAATTAAAAGATAAAAAAGAAAAAAAAACAGAAGATATTAATCAAACAAAACAAGATATCCAAGATACACTAAATTAATTTAAATCCCCTTACAACTTTTAGTTGTTAGGGGATTTTATGCATGTGCTCGGCACATGTATCCCTCTCCTTCCTTACAACTTTTAGTTGTTAGGGGATTTTATGCATGTGCTCGGTGCATGTATCCCTCTTTTACCTTACAACTTTTAGTTGTTAGGGGATTTTATGCATGTGCTCGGTGCATGTATCCCTCTTTTACCTTACAACTTTTAGTTGTTAGGGGATTTTATGCATGTGCTCGGCGCATGTATCCCTCTCCTTCCTTACAACTTTTAGTTGTTAGGGGATTTTATGCATGTGCTCGGCGCATGTATCCCTCTCCTTCCTTACAACTTTTAGTTGTTAGGGGATTTTATGCATGTGCTCGGTGCATGTATCCCTCTTTTACCTTACAACTTTTAGTTGTTAGGGGCTTTTTTGCTTGCGCTCGGCGCATGTATCCCTCTTCTTCCTTACAACTTTTAGTTGTTAGGGGATTTTTTTCATGTGCTCGGCGCATGTATCCCTCTTCTTCCTTACAAACTATAATTCGTAAGCCATTATGCACGGGTTCTTCACTGTTGTAAAAGAGGTATGATTGATAAGTATCCTTCTTCATTTATCAGCTCAATATTATTACATGTCACATATTTTTATATCTTTAATTACTAACATTCCTACTACATCTTCAATTTAAATCCAATGCCAATATTATAAATTTTAAATCGAATTAAACGAAATTTCATGAAGACAACCTATTGACATAAGTTTACAAACGTCTTACAGTATAATTAATTAAATAAATCGCACACACTAGGGGTGTTTTATACTGAGATGAGGCTTGCCCTCAAACCCTTTGAACCTGATCTAGCTTGAACTAGCGTAGGAAAGTGTTACTATACATATGTTTTACTAATATATATTGTGAACGCATAACTTTCCTATGGATGGTTGTGCGTTTTTTTATTAGGAGGATGTAAAAATGTCAAAAGGTTTAAAGCTATCTGAAATACTAGTAACCGTACTTATTTCAGTAGTATTCGCAGTTATTTACAATTTATGGTGGTTTGTTTACAATGGTGTGCAAGCTACAGGCCTTCACCTCGAACAATTAACAAACGGGGTTTGGTTCATGGCAGCGATTGTCTGCTATCTAATTATTCCAAAACCAGGTATTGCTTTACTGGCTGAATTTGCTGCAGGTGCCGGCGAAACTATCATTATGGGTCGTTTCGATATTCCGACAATCGTTTACGCTTTCATACAAGGTTTAGCGTGTGAACTTGTCTTTGCAATTTTTAAATATCAATCTCGTTCAGTTATGGTAGCTATGTTAGCAGGTTTTTGTACAGCAATCGCGGCTTTCCCTATAGATTATTTCTATGGTTATTTAAATGAAGTTGCAGGTTGGAACTTAACATTATTCATCGTATTTAGATTAATTAGTGGTGCAGTAGTCGCCGGCGTCCTATCTTACCTTTTAGTAAAAGCTTTAGATAAGACAGGCGTAACAAAATTATTTAGACCAGCTGCTAAAGAAGATTACGACAACTTATAAGAGGAGCATTCAGAGTGTTAAAAGTAAGTGATTTACGATTAAAATATCCAAGTGGTCAGCGTAAAATTTTCGATCATTTAAATATCACTATTCAAGACAAAGAAAAAGTACTTTTACTCGGTCCTTCTGGTTGCGGTAAAAGTACACTTCTGAATGTATTAAGTGGTATTGTTCCTAATTTAATTGAATTACCTATGAAATATGATGAACTAATCGTTGACCCATTAAGTGGCGTTATTTTCCAAGACCCTGATAGCCAGTTTTGTATGCCAAAAGTATACGAAGAACTTGCATTCGTTTTAGAAAATAGACAAGTACCACGTGAAGACATGGATGCGTTAATTATCAATGCTTTAAATATGGTCAATTTAAATGTTACCCCTGAAACGTATATCAAAGATTTAAGTGGCGGGATGAAACAGAAATTGGCAATTGTTGAAACCATTCTTCAACAATCAAAAACATTGTTTTTAGATGAACCGACAGCAATGTTAGATGTTCAAGCAACAGAAGATTTATGGACTAAACTAATTGAACTTTGGGAAGATCAAACTGTTGTAATCGTTGAACATAAAGTTAAACACATCTGGAATCATGTCGACCGCGTCATTTTGATGGATTATAACGGAAATATCATTGCCGATGAATGTCCTGAAATCATATTACAGAAGTATGTTCATTTACTCAGTGAATATGGTGTGTGGCATCCACGTGCATGGGAATTCGCACCAAGTCGTGTTGACTTTCCAACAACAAACTCACACTTATTACAATTTAAAAATGGACGTATTATTCGCGGTAAATCAACCTTGCTCTCATTCTCAGATTTAGAAATTGGTCTAGGTGAGTGGATTACAATTACAGGGGCAAATGGTAGTGGTAAAACAACCTTGCTTGAATCAATTATGCAATTGATTAAATATCAAGGTGATGTTTATTTTGAAAATCAGCGTTTAACAAAAATTAAACATGCAGCAAAACACATGTATCTAGTTTATCAAAACCCAGAATTACAATTTATAACAAATTCGGTTTATGATGAAATTAACATTCATTTTAATCACCTTTCTAAAGATCAAAGTGATGATGAAACGATACAACTTTTAAAACTTTTAGATTTACAAAATGTAAAAGATCAACATCCTTATGAGTTGTCTATTGGTCAAAAACGACGCCTTAGCGTAGCTACCGCACTAAGTTCTAAAGCTGATATTATCTTTTTAGATGAACCGACATTTGGACTTGATAGCCATAATACATTCCAGTTGATCAAACTTTTCCAAAAGCGAATTAATTTGGGACAAAGTATTGTCATGGTTACACATGACGATGAAATAATTGAACGTTATCCATCAAGAAGACTTAAAATTTCAGATGGTGCGTTACTAGATTGTGATGGTGATACGAATGTATGAGCAATGGAAAGTTCGGCAATCATTTGTTGATGATGTCAACATTATAACGAAACTATTTCTTGGAATTATACTATTTTTCTTTATTATATTTGTGCATAATTTCGATTTTATGCTTTATATCACTATCTTAATGTTAGTTTTCTTATTGATGTTTAATGGTACTCAGTTTAAAATTACAGTAATTTTTATAACTATAAGTATTGGCTTTGCATTACTCTCTTCCCTGTTCATGATTTTATACGGGAATGGTAGCCATACAATTTTGAAATTCGGATTTATCCATATTACAACAGAAAGTTTAGTTCGTGGTTTACATGTATCATTAAGAACCATTGCTATTTCATTTTTCGGTATCTTAATCGCACTTACATCTCAGGTTGTCATGATATTTTATAGTTTAATGCAACATTTAAAGGTTAAATCAAAAGTTGCTTATGCATTCATGGCTGCCATTCGTATGATACCTTTAATGATTAGTTCTTTAATACAGCTTCGCAGATCTTTAAAAATGCGCTATCAGATGATAGACGCGGCAAATTATAGAGGGTTAAAGCGATTTAAGCATTTAATTATACCTCTATTAAGCCAAAATATTAGAAAGGCACATCAATTATCAGTTGCGATGGAGTCGAAAGGATTTAGAGATGGTCCTCGTACTTACTATTACAACGTACCTTTCTCATATAAAGATGTAATCTTTATTATAGTTTTAATTGCCATTATTACTTTGGCATATTATTGTTCAATCACCTTACCCATCACGGGCATAGATGATGTTCGTCTTGGTCGTGTAGGTTAAATTTTATCCATAATTGTATAGATACTAAATTAGAAATTCATTGTATAGAAAAAGAAAACCATTTATTCCATACTAAACAAAAGAGGTGCCACAAACATGTTATTTTGTTCATCCAAACATGTTGTGGCGCCTCTTTTGTATTACATATGCATAATCACAAATTTGGTACAGAAATCAATGTCCTAGACTCTACAACTAAAAAAGCTATGAAAAAAACTATCGTTATAGATTTCTTCATAGCTAATCTTAGTATTTTTTAAATATACTTATTTAAGTTGTAGTGCTTTATTCGCAATGTCATGACGATAGAATAAATGGTCACTTTGTATTTGAGATACTTTTTCGTATGCGTCTCGCTGTGCATCTTGTACATTGTCACCTTTTCCGATGGCAAGTATAACTCTACCACCTGAAGTAACAAAGGTATCACCTTGCTTCTTTAATCCACTAACAAAATAGTTTTCATTTAAATCAAAGCCACTTACTTTATGCCCTTTTTCATATGCATCAGGATATCCTTTTGATGCCAACATGACCCCTACAATAGATTCATTTTTCCATTTGAATTCAGTACGTTTTCCTTCATCTAAATCAATAATATGCTGCATTAAATCACTTTCCATGCGACTTAATAATACTTGAGCTTCAGGATCACCAAAACGGGCATTAAATTCTATTACTTTTGGACCATCTTTAGTTAAAATAGCACCAATGTATAATACACCGAAGAATTGATAACCTTCATTAAGCATTGCCTTTGCAATGGGTTGTGCAATTGTTTCATTTGTAAGTTTTAAAACATCGTCACTAATATGTGGTACTGGACAATAAGCCCCCATACCACCAGTATTTGGTCCTTCATCATGATCAAATGCGCGTTTATGATCTTGTGCAATACAGTCGAAAGGAACTGCTAAATCACCATTAACAAATGTCATTAGCGAGAACTCTTCACCTTCTAAAAACGTTTCAAATACAACAGTACCTTCTTCTTCATCACCATACATAATCTCAATAGCACTTCTGGCTGCTTCAATAGTATCTGCAATAATAACGCCTTTCCCAGCAGCTAACCCATCTTTCTTGACAACAACGGGCAATTCACAGTTTTCAATATATGTTAAAGCATCCTTTTTTCGCTCAACTTCTTTATAATCAGCAGTTGGAATATTATATTTTTCCATTATCTTTTTAGCAAATAATTTTGAGCCTTCGATTTGAGCTGCTTGCTTATTTGGACCAAACACTTTGAAACCATTCGCTCGTAAAATGTCTGCTAATCCATCAATTAGCGGCTGTTCTGGACCTATAACTACCCAATCAACATTTTGCTGTTTAGCAAAATCTAGTATCCCTTGATGATCAGATTCTGAAATTTCAGTGTGTACTTCAGCTATAGGTG
>NZ_JACVZM010000037.1:0-9150 GCF_017151935.1 Staphylococcus sp. EG-SA-14
AAGGAAAATAGCAGCTCAACGAGCTGTACATTATAAAATACATATCAAAAAAGCTGATTTCTATCAAATAATTAATAGAAATCAGCTTTTTTACATTGCCTAAGAACTTAATGTCCCAAGCCCTTTTATTATGTTCTTTTATATTATGTTTTACATTATATGTGTTGATAAAAAGGTATATTATAAAGATCGTTAGCATAGTCATCAAAGCCTTATCAAGTTTTATTTATAGTTGAAGCAACAATATATTAAATTATGACACTTAACAGTATCGATTTCTTTTGATTTCAAAAAGGTGTATAATGTATAGAACTGATTTAAGTACGTAGAGATTTCAACAGAAGAAGGAAGATGGGTATGGAAGCATATAAAATTGAACATTTAAATAAATCTTATGCCGATAAGATTATATTCGATAATCTAGATTTATCAATTTCAGAAGGTGAAAAAATAGGTTTAGTAGGCATAAATGGTACAGGGAAAAGTACGTTGTTAAAAGTAATTGGTGGTATTGATGATGATTTTACAGCCAATGTTATGCATCCAAATCAATATCGAATTCGATATTCGTCTCAGAAACAGGACCTTAATGAAGATATGACAGTTTTTGATGCAGTATTAAGTTCTGATACAACAACTTTACGCATCATCAAGCAATATGAGCAGACAGTACAAGCTTATGCGGATGACCAAAGTGATAAATTGTTCAAGCGAATGATGGATGCGCAAGATGCTATGGATCAACATGATGCTTGGGACTATAACGCTGAAATTAAAACAATCCTCTCAAAACTAGGTATACATGATACTACTAAATACATTAAAGAATTATCCGGCGGACAACAAAAACGTGTTGTACTTGCTAAAACATTAATAGAACAACCAGATTTATTGTTATTAGATGAACCTACGAACCATTTAGACTTCGAATCAATCAGCTGGTTGATCAATTATGTGAAGCAATATCCTCATACAGTTTTATTCGTAACCCATGATCGATATTTTTTAAATGAAGTTTCCACTAGAATTATTGAACTAAACAGAGGTAAGTTAGCGTCATATCCTGGCAACTATGAATCTTATATTGAAATGCGCGCTGAAAGAGAAGTAACACTTCAAAAGCAACAACAAAAGCAACGAGCTTTATATAAGGAAGAACTTGCTTGGATGAGGGCTGGAGCTAAGGCTCGTACTACAAAGCAACAAGCTAGAATTAATCGATTTAATGACCTAGAAAATGAAGTTAACCAGCAATATAAAGACGATAAAGGTGAATTGAATCTTGCTTATTCAAGATTAGGTAAGCAAGTGTTCGAATTAGAAGACTTATCAAAGGCTATTAATGATAAAGTATTATTTGAACATCTGACGGAAATTATTCAAAAAGGTGAGCGTATTGGTGTTGTTGGGCCAAATGGAGCTGGTAAAACAACACTCTTAAATATTTTGAGTGGAGAAGACCAACAATTCGAAGGTAAATTGAAGACTGGGCAGACGGTTAAAGTAGCTTATTTTAAGCAAACTGATGAGACCCTGGATAGAGATATTCGTATGATTGATTATTTAAGAGAAGAAAGTGAGATCGCAAAAGAAAAAGATGGAACCTCGGTATCTATTACACAACTTCTTGAACGATTTTTATTTCCAAGTGCAACTCATGGTAAAAAAGTTTATAAATTATCTGGTGGAGAGCAAAAGCGCTTGTATTTATTACGTCTACTCGTACACCAGCCAAATGTTCTGTTGTTAGATGAACCGACAAATGATTTAGATACTGAGACTTTAACAATACTTGAAGATTATATTCATACTTTCGGTGGTACAGTGATTACCGTAAGCCATGATCGCTACTTCTTAAATAAAGTTGCACAGTCATATTGGTTTATTCATGATGGTCAGATGGAAAAGATTATCGGAACTTTTGAAGATTATGAAAGTTATAAAAAATCATTAGATAAAAATAAATCCACATTGAAGCAACAATCTAAATCTTCTACAACTGTACGTAAGAAAAATGGTTTATCATATAAAGAAAAATTAGAATATGAACAATTGATGAAACGCATAGAACAAGCGGAAGTAAGAATGGAAGAAATTGATGTGCTCATGATTGAGGCAAGTGCAGATTATGGGAAAATTAAAGAATTAAACGAAGAAAAAGAACAACTTGAAATTCAATATGATTTAGACATCACAAGATGGAGTGAGTTAGAAGAAATTAAAGAACAACAATAAGGGGTCAATTTATGATGCAACAAACATTATCGCATTACTTTGGGTATGAAACGTTTCGACCAGGACAAGAAGAAATTATTAGCAAAGTATTAGACCATCGTAATGTGCTTGGTGTCTTACCAACTGGTGGAGGTAAGTCTATATGCTATCAAGTACCAGGTTTATTGTTAGGTGGTACAACAATTGTAATAAGTCCACTAATATCATTAATGAAAGATCAAGTGGATCAATTAAAAGCGATGGGAATTCAAGCTGCTTTTTTAAATAGTAGTTTGACTCAAAAAGAGCAACAACGTATTGAAAAAGCATTATCAAATGGAGAAATTCAATTTTTGTATGTTGCACCAGAACGATTTGAAAACCGATATTTTTTAAATATGCTTCAGCGTATAAAGATTCACTTAGTCGCGTTTGATGAAGCGCATTGTATTTCTAAATGGGGTCATGATTTCAGGCCGAGTTACCAAAATGTTATTTCAAAAGTATTTACGTTACCTCAAGATTTTACAATAATAGCGTTGACAGCAACTGCCACGGTTGAAGTACAGCAAGATATTAGAGAAAAGTTAAATATCGCTCAAACTGATCAAATTAAAACGAGTACTAAGCGTAGAAACTTAATTTTTAAAGTAAATCCTACTTATCAACGTCAAAAATTTATATTGGATTATATTAAAACACACGATGAAGATGCAGGTATTATTTATTGTTCTACACGTAAGCAAGTTGAAGAGCTTCAAGAAGCCTTAGAAAGTCAGAAAATTGAAAGTGTTATATATCATGCAGGTTTGAGCAATAAAGAAAGAGAAGAAGCGCAGAATGATTTCTTATTTGATCGTGTTAAAGTAGTCGTTGCTACAAATGCTTTTGGTATGGGTATTGATAAATCCAATGTACGCTTTGTTATTCATTATAATATGCCTGGAGATTTAGAATCTTATTATCAAGAAGCGGGTCGTGCAGGTCGTGACGGGTTAAAAAGTGAATGTATTTTGTTATTTAGCGAACGCGATATCAATTTACACGAGTATTTTATAACAGTCTCTCAAGCTGATGATGACTATAAAGATAAAATGGGCGAAAAGTTAACTAAAATGATTCAATATACAAAAACAAAAAAATGTCTAGAAGCAACAATTGTCCATTATTTTGAACCGAATGAAAAATTAGAAGAATGTGAACAATGTAGTAATTGTGTTCAACAAGATAAATCATATAATATGACACAAGAAGCTAAGATGATTATTAGTTGCATCGCTCGTATGAAACAACAAGAGAGTTATAGTGTTATCATTCAAGTGTTAAGAGGAGAGTCAACAGATTATATTAAGTATAAAGGTTATGACCAAATTTCAACCCATGGTTTAATGAAAGGTTACACAACATCAGAATTAAGTCACTTAATAGATGAATTAAGATTCAAAGGGTTCTTAAATGAAAATGATGAAATATTAATGTGTGATACTTCAATTAAAAAATTACTCAGTAATGAAGTAGAAGTATTCACAACACCATTTAAGCAAAAAGCGACTGAAAAAGTATTTATAAATACGGTTGAAGGGGTTGACCGAGTATTATTCAGTCAGTTGGTAGAAGTTCGTAAAAAGTTAAGTGACAAATTAACGATAGCACCTGTAAGTATATTTTCTGATTACACGTTGGAGGAATTTGCTAAACGTAAGCCTGCTTCGAAACAAGATATGATTAATATTGATGGCGTAGGTAGTTACAAATTAAAACATTATTGTCCAGCATTTTTAGAAACGATTCAAAATTATAAAGCCAAAGTATAGTGAAGACACCTAGTAAGCATTCCTTGTTTTACTGGGTGTTTTTTTGAATTCAAGGTAAAATAACACTATTTCTTAACTGGAGATTACCTATTATTCATTATTTTATTAAAAAAGTTCAAGGATAAATCATTTAAATTTGAAAATTGTAATAAACGTGGTTAAATAGGGAATACATACATATAATCTCGGTTTTATGCTATGAGAAAAAAAGAGGTGGCAAAGTGATTAAGTTTAAAAATGTAACTAAGCGTTATGGCAAACATGTTGCTGTCGATAACATTAGTTTCAATATTAATGAGGGTGAATTTTTTGTACTAATTGGACCTTCAGGTTGTGGAAAAACTACGACATTAAAAATGATTAATCGACTCATTCACTTAAGTGAAGGTTATATTTATTTTAAAGATAAACCAATAAGTGATTATCCAGTATACGAAATGCGTTGGGATATTGGATACGTATTGCAGCAGATTGCATTATTCCCACATATGACAATCAAAGAAAATATTGCACAAGTGCCACAAATGAAAAAGTGGAAAGAAAAAGATATAGATAAAAGAGTAGATGAATTACTTGAAATGGTTGGATTAGAACCTGAAAAATATAAAAACAGAAAACCTGATGAATTGTCAGGGGGGCAACGACAACGTGTAGGAGTTATACGTGCGTTAGCAGCTGATCCACCAGTTATTTTAATGGATGAACCGTTTAGTGCATTAGACCCAATCAGCCGAGAAAAACTTCAAGATGATTTAATTGAATTACAAACTAAAATTAAGAAGACAATCATATTTGTTACACATGATATTCAAGAGGCGATGAAACTTGGTGATAAGATTTGTCTTTTGAATGAAGGGCATATTGAACAAATTGACACACCAGAAGGATTTAAAAATAATCCTCAAAGTGAATTTGTTAAACAATTTATGGGTAGTCATTTAGAAGATGATGCGCCATGTGTTGAAGAGAACGCAATTATCCGTGACTTGGATATTATGAAACCAATCGATGAGGTTATATCTATGAGCGCTTATCCAATTGTTTATGACAATCAACCAATTGAAGTATTGTATCAACTTTTATCAGAGAGCGAGCGTGTCATTGTCATGCAAGAAGATAGCGTAGGTCAATATGTTATTGATAGGAAAGATATCTTCAAATATTTGTCCCAGAAAAAGGAGGTAGCTCAACATGACTAACTTTTTCGACATATTGAGTGAACGTAAGGGGCAACTCTTTTCGACAATGATAGAACATATTCAAATATCATTTATCGCATTATTGATTGCAACTGCTATTGCGGTACCATTAGGTATTTTATTAACGAAGACTAAAACGATATCTGAAATCGTAATGAATATTGCGGCAATTCTTCAAACCATACCATCGTTGGCATTATTAGGTTTAATGATTCCTTTATTTGGTATCGGTCGTGTGCCAGCAATTATTGCACTTGTAGTGTATGCGTTGTTACCAATTTTAAGGAATACGTATACTGGAATTAAAGAAGTTGATCCATCACTCATTGAAGCGGCTAAAGGTATAGGTATGAAACCATTTAGACGTTTAACTAAAGTCGAACTTCCGATAGCAATGCCTGTTATAATGGCTGGTGTAAGAACGGCTATGGTATTAATTATAGGTACAGCAACACTAGCAGCATTAATTGGTGCAGGCGGACTAGGAGATTTAATTTTATTAGGTATAGACCGTAACAATGCATCGTTGATATTATTAGGTGCAATTCCAGCAGCCTTATTGGCAATTATATTTGATTTAATTTTAAGATTTATGGCTAAATTATCTTATAAAAAGTTATTGATGACGTTAGGTGTTATAGTGATGATTATTATACTGGCTATCGCTATTCCTATGTTTGCACAAAAAGGTGATAAAATTACGTTAGCTGGAAAGCTTGGCTCCGAGCCTTCGATTATTACAAATATGTATAAAATTTTAATAGAAGAAGAGACCAAAAATACTGTAGAAGTGAAAGATGGTATGGGGAAAACAGCATTTTTATTTAATGCTTTAAAATCTGATGATATAGATGGGTATTTAGAGTTTACTGGAACAGTTTTAGGTGAATTAACAAAAGAACCATTGAAGTCAAAAGAAGAGAAAAAAGTTTATGAACAAGCTAAGCAAAGTCTTGAAAAGAAATATCAAATGACTATGTTAAAACCAATGAAGTATAACAATACGTATGCTTTAGCTGTAAAACGTGATTTTGCTAAACAACATAATATACGTACAATTGGTGATTTAAATAAGGTTAAAGATCAACTTAAACCAGGATTTACATTGGAATTTAATGATCGTCCAGATGGTTACAAAGCTGTTCAAAAGGCTTATAATTTAAATTTAGATAACATACGTACAATGGAACCTAAGTTGAGATATCAAGCGATCAATAAAGGTAATATTAATTTAATAGATGCATATTCAACTGACGCTGAATTAAAACAATATGATATGGTTGTGTTAAAAGATGATAAGCACGTATTTCCACCATATCAAGGAGCACCATTATTTAAAGAAAGCTTTTTAAAGAAACATCCAGAAATTAAGAAACCGTTAAACAAACTAGAAAACAAAATATCTGATGAAGATATGCAAATGATGAACTATAAAGTAACAGTTAAAAATGAAGACCCATATACAGTTGCGAAAGATTATTTAAAAGCAAAAGGGTTAATCAAATAACGACCAACGCCACATAAGATGCGTAACACCAAATTATATCTTATGTGGCGTTGTTATATTTAAATCTATAATTATGTTCAATTTAAACATGCAATAATGATTAAAAAATATGACATGTTAAACACAATGTAAGCTATTATGATGTGAAAATAGTAGCATTGCATTTTAGAAACATAGAGCGATATAATGAATATAAGTTTTTTAAAATTTCAGTTAATTCTAAGGAGGTTGTTTTTATTATGAAAGAACAACTTAATCAACTATCAGCATATCAGTCTGGTTTATCTCCAAGGGCATTGAAAGAAAAGTATGGCATTGAAGGAGATTTATATAAACTTGCATCAAATGAAAATTTGTATGGACCATCGCCTAAAGTTAAAGAAGCGATATCAGCACACTTAGATGAGTTATATTATTATCCTGAAACAGGATCACCGACATTAAAAGCGGCGATTAGTAAACATTTAAATGTAGATCAATCACGCATTTTATTTGGTGCGGGATTAGATGAAGTTATATTAATGATTTCTAGAGCAGTATTAACGCCAGGGGATACTATTGTTACAAGTGAAGCGACATTCGGTCAATATTATCACAATGCGATTGTTGAATCAGCTAATGTGATACAAGTACCTTTAAAAGATGGTGGCTTCGATTTAGAAGGTATTTTAAAAGAAGTTAATGAAGATACGTCATTGGTATGGTTATGTAATCCAAATAATCCTACAGGTACATATTTTAATCATGAGAGCTTAGATTCGTTTTTATCTCAAGTACCTCTACATGTACCAGTAATTATAGATGAAGCTTATTTTGAATTTGTGACAGCAGAGGACTACCCGGATACACTTGCTTTGCAACAAAAATATGACAATGCTTTCTTATTACGTACATTTTCAAAGGCGTATGGATTAGCGGGTTTACGTGTAGGATATGTGGTAGCAAGTGAACATGCGATTGAAAAATGGAACATCATTAGACCACCATTTAATGTGACACGTATATCTGAATACGCAGCAGTTGCAGCACTTGAAGATCAACAATATTTAAAAGAGGTAACACATAAAAATAGTGTTGAACGCGAAAGATTTTATCAATTACCTCAAAGTGAGTATTTCTTGCCAAGTCAAACGAATTTTATATTTGTAAAAACAAAGCGGGTAAATGAACTTTATGAAGCACTTTTAAATGTAGGGTGTATTACGCGATCATTTCCAACTGGTGTTAGAATTACAATTGGTTTTAAAGAACAAAATGATAAAATGTTAGAAGTTTTATCAAACTTTAAATACGAATAGTAAGTGGGGAGTGGGACAGAAATGATATTTTCGCAAAATTTATTTCGTCGTCCCACCCCAACTTGCATTGTCTGTAGAAATTGGGAATCCAATTTCTCTTTGTTGGGGCCCCGCCGGCAAGGTTGACTAGAATTGAAAAAAGCTTGTTACAAGCGCATTTTCGTTCAGTCAACTACTGCCAATATAACTTTGTAGAGCATTGAACATTGATTTATGTCTCAAGCTCAATGCAGTGTGAATGATGAGGTGAGAGTATTCAGTGTAAAAAGCAACAATAGATGATATTGTTTTGTATCAATTGCTTTTTTGCTATACTGAATCAATACTGATATTTTGAGGAGAAGATTAAAATGACCCGTAAATCAATCGCGATTGATATGGATGAAGTATTGGCAGATACATTAGGAGAAATCATTGATGTTGTCAATTTTAGAGCGGATTTAGGTATTAAAATGGAAGCTTTGAATGGTCAAAAACTTAAACATGTTATTCCTGAACATGATGGATTAATTACAGAAGTATTGAGAGAACCAGGCTTCTTCAGACATCTTAAAGTGATGCCACATGCACAAGAAGTTGTGAAAAAATTAACTGAACATTATGATGTATATATTGCTACAGCAGCAATGGATGTACCAACATCATTTAGTGATAAATATGAATGGTTACTAGAGTTCTTTCCATTTTTAGATCCTCAGCATTTTGTTTTTTGTGGTAGAAAAAACATCGTTAAAGCTGATTATTTAATAGATGACAATCCTAGACAGCTTGAAATTTTTACTGGTACACCGATTATGTTTACAGCAGTGCATAATATTAATGATGATCGATTTGAACGCGTAAATAGCTGGAAAGATGTAGAACAGTATTTTTTAGATAATATTGAGAAATAAAATATATCACTTGAAAAATTTCATGTAGAAAAGATGATGGATAGGCTATAAAGTAATTGTGACTGAGATGAACTTTTATGTCTTAGACACTACAACACTATATTGGCAGTAGTTGACTGCGGGGCCCCAACATAAAGAAATTGGAACGCCAATTTCTACAGACAATGCAAGTTGGCGGGGCCCCAACATAGAGAAATTGGAACGCCAATTTCTACAGACAATGCA
>NZ_JACVZM010000038.1:0-8273 GCF_017151935.1 Staphylococcus sp. EG-SA-14
TTCTCTTAACTTCCGTCATATCCCCAATAAGCTCATCTCGTTGCTTCTTGTACTCATCACGTTGTTTTCTCATCTTCTTCAACCTAGCTTCCATTACACCTAGTTGGAACCCTGTTTCATAGTTCATACTACCAACTCCCCATCTTTCCAAATTAATGTCATCGTCATATCATCGTTTAAGCTATAGAATGCCTTGGTAGGCACACGTCTGCCATATAAACATTCTTTTATACTAGTGTTCTCATATAGTGTAGAGTTATAGTCTCCTTCTTGAATCTCGAATAATTCAATCAATCTACCAAACTTAGTATTTTCTGTGATTTCCTCTTCAACTTCGACTTCAAAAGTATCATCAGCTGATACAAAACCTTTTATGATACAATTTCTTCCGTCATAAAGAGAGAAGCACTTATAATCAATATCACTCTTAGTTTGTGGATAAAAATTTCTTCCTGTTGCTAATTCAGGATTATCCCAAGCCCATTGGATAAGTTCAGGCAAGTTCACTTCTTTTTTTACTTTGATTTTCATTATTTACATCTCCTTAAAATAAAGTTAGTTGCTTCTGTTCCTCGTGTTCCAACCCATGTTGCTTTATATATATTTCGAGCTCTTCAGTTGTATCAAACGTCTTCTTCACACCTTGCCAACCTGGCACGATATGCCCATGAAAATAATAAATGTCATTCACTACATGGATATGTGCCACTCGTTCGTTATCCCGATACAGATATCTCTTAGATCCGAAAAATTGATTTAAGTATTCTTTGCGTGCGTTATCTGTCATAGTCATCACCCCTTTTAACAATTAGGTAGACCAAACGACATGCATTCATCATATAGCTCTTCGTTCCTTATGCTTGTCTTATAGTTTTCAATCACATTGCTAACTTCTTTATGACTCATTGCTTTAACTTGTTCGTCTGTATATTTTTCGCAGTCTTCCAATTCCAGTTGTTCCTGTAATGACATCACATATTCAACTTGTTTTTGAGTTGCCATAGTTAACCCTCCCACAAATCAAAAGCTCTTTGGACGTAAAACTTCGCCTTTGCTAAATCCTCGTGTCCGTTTTTTAACGGCGCTCTTGACAAGTATTTGATTGCATTACCTATTGCGAATGCTAATTGTGGTGGGTACTGTGCCGTAACTTGTTCAATAAAATCTATAATTTCAATGTCGCCGTATGTGTAGTGCGCTGGTTGCTTAACATTGTCTTGTATTTCATTCATATCTACTTTTCTGTTACTGATTATGCTCATTGTGCTTCACTCCATTTCTTGAACATTTGGTTATAAGTGACATCGAACCAGTACGGATCACGTGAATGTTTTTGAGGTACATTAAACAAATGTGGCTTCTTTCTTCTTAGCTCAGCCTCTCTCTTTCGCTCTCTTTCCAATTTGCGTTCGAGTCTAGCTTGTTCCAGTCTTTCTATTGTTTTCTTTTCTCTGTACTCGCTTAAACGCGTACCTTCTGGTGCGTCCATTGCTTCATGTAGTTCCCAACCGTCTTTTACTCTCTTAGAAACCATTCCAGCGGTTATACCGTGACTTTCTATTAATTCCATTTCAAATTTACTGAACCTATAAGGTTTATCGTGTATCCTTACAATTCTTGCTGTTTTCGCCATTTATTCCACCTCTATATATACATTTCTAATTTTTAAATTGTCATACTCTAGTATTTCGTTAGGATTGTTATATAAGTAATCTGCCAGCGTTTCTTTTTCTTTATCCACATCACCAAAATGCTTATATTCAACTTCTGTAGGTATTCTTATATCAATCGTTGCATTTATATATGCTTGTTGTTGCATTAGATCACTTCATTTCTCTTTTGCGTTCTCGTCTTGCTTTAATTAATTCCTCGTAAGTAATCCATGTTTTGCCTGTGTACTTAGGTGCTTTACATATCCAATTGAGTTTTATGTTTCTGTATTTATGTCTGAAAATCTTAGCTTTAAGTTTTGCTACTTCGGTTGGCATACCTTTAATGTCGATAACTTCAATCAGTTTGTCATCGAGATATAACGCGAAGTCTGCAATATATTCAATCTTTCGTTGTTTATCTAGTTTTGGTAATAATTCGAATTTCGGTTGTATTTCGATACGATCATAGTTAGTGCCATTCTTATTACTTTCTAAATATTGGTAATATTCACACTCCACTTTGCTATCAAATACAATCCCCTTATACTCAACTTTCTTAGCGTTGTATTTACTCATCGTCCACCTCTAAATATCAAATATCGTTGCCTGCAAACCTAACTGATGCTCATAAAAAAGCCCGTGAGCGCCTTTAAATCGTTTTAGGTCACTATCAGTCATAATTTTCTTTTCGTCGCTGAAATGGGCTCCTGTGAGCGAATAAACTTCATTTTCGTTGTCTTTATACTTGATGACTTTGATATCTTCCGTGCCATCTTCTCGGTATAAGTAATATTTTTCTTTCGGCATTTTTAACACTCCTTAATATTCGACGATAGCGGGACGTGTATGACGTTCTGCAAGTTTTTGGATAAATAGGTCATATAACTTATTTTCATCGCCCTGTGCCTCGTCTATGAGTTTCTGAGCGTACATATCTGAACACTCAAGTTTAGTTTTTAAAAATTCTTTGGTTACCATGCATCTCGCTCCCTGAAATCGTCTCCGATTACTCTTACTTTTCTTGCATTGTGTTTCATTCTTGAATTGATACGTTGCCAGTTCATATTTTGATTTAGTTCTTTATCACTAAAGTTAGTTGTAAAGATGTTGTTTTTACCTACTCTGTTATCAACAATGCTGAAAAGTTTGTTTAAAGTATGTTCTGTGTTCTCTACACCCATATCATCTAGTACAAGTAAATCAATATCGCTTAACAATCTGACTAACTCGTCTGTAGTCTCTACTGCATTTTTGTTGTATGTCGCTTTGATACGATCCATCAACATTGGTATGTGCATAAAAGCAACCGTATGCCCTTTAGCTTTGACTGCTTTTGCGATAGCATATGCTAGGTGGCTTTTACCTGTTCCGTATGAACCTTGCAATATTAATGATTTCGGTTCTTTTGTAGAGAAACCCTGTACATACTCTATTGCTGTTTGTTTAGCTTGTACTTGTTTTTCATTTTGTGGTTTATAGTTGTTTACTGTTGCATTTCTTAAAGCCGGATTAACATTTGATTGATTAAAAATATAATCAAGTTTCTTTTGTTTATTCCTTTTGTATTCTTCATAAGCCAATCTTTGAATTTCACATTCGCAACCATCTTTGTATTCATATCCATTTTCAAACTTATATAAGTCATATTGATGCCCACATTTATCACAATTCTGTCTTAGTATTACTTCGATTGGTTGATATTTTTTTAAACTCTCGTTTATTTTTTCGTTGAATAACGGTTTCATAACGTCCTCCTAATCCCAATAACTTTCGTCGTACTTCATACGTTCCAATTGATCTATGCCAGTTTCTTTAATCTCTCCGCTATAATCATTCATATAGCTTTCGTTAGTTAAGAACGTTTTAGGGTACTTTTGATATTGTTTGTCTGTAATAGTTTTTAAATACTCTCGAGTACCTTGCATGATTTGCTCAAAAGAATGTTTCTTTAAGCATGATTTGAATTTAGTAAAAGACATCTTCTTATCTTTCTTCTTGTCGTAAAGTTTCCACCATTCCTCAAATTGCTCATGCGTAACGTCAGTTGCGGTATTATTTGAACTTAAGTTCTTATCTATATCTTTTTCTTTATCTCTTTCTAATTCTTTATCTAATTCTTTATCTAATTCTTTATCTTCTTCTGTTGCGTGACTGTCACGTGACGTCACGTGACCATTTAGCAATTTTCTGTTGTTTTCTCGTTGCTTTTGTTTCCTCAACCTGTTCTGCGCCCTGATTTTCTCGAGTCCTTCAATGTTTTGGTGCTTTTCCCAATTTGTCACTTTTATGACACCATTAACTTTTTCAATCATGCCCAATGTCTCAAAAGTTTGTATTGCTAACCTTATTGAGTTGATAGGTCGACTAAACTCATTTGCTAACATTTCTTCGTTATAAGGCAAGTTTTCGGATAACATAATATAACCTTGTTCGTTGTACTTTCCTGATAAAGTTAGCAACTTAACCCAAATAGTTATGATCGTATCTCTTTCGGGTAAAGCTTCGATATATTTGATTTTGCTGTCATCAAACATGCCAACTTTAAGTTTTATCCACGATACTTCTCCCATTGTCTTCTCCTTTCAGCGCTTTTATTTTGTCCGGTATTTCCCAGTTAGATATGAATTCTTTAAGTTCATCTGTCATAGGTACGTCATTAAGGATTACGTCTGAACCATGTAAATAAAAATTAATTTTATTAAACATGAGAGCAGTCTCATAAATATTTTTTGACCATCCAATATGATATGTCTTTCTTTTATAAGTTATTTGCGCTACATAACCACTTTGAGTTAAATAGACTCCTTTGAACTTACTTTTTCCTCTTCTACGACGTTTTTGGTCTTTGTAAGTTTTGTATTCATATTCAAATATAGAGTCATTTTGATTTTTATGATTCTTATAACCTTGTCCGTCCCAATATTTATCTACTGCGCTGTTGTATGCTTTAGCTGCCTCCCATTCATTAACAAAACTACCTAAATATTTAGATTTGCTATCAATTTTTATTACAGCAGACCATTTTTTTGTTTTTCGATTTAAATAAACACCTTTATAGATACTCGAAGTATTTCTTGTAGGCCTTGCCCATCGTTGTTGATAACCAATTGAAGTGATGTTGTTTTTGGTAAAATCATTATTTTTTATTTTTTGAAAACCATTTTCTAATACAAATCCACTTAAGCTAACGTTGAGTGTCTTTGTGTGAATTCTTCTAACGTTATCTACATAAGATTTTGTCCAAATATATTGATTAACTCTCTCATAATCTTCATCATCAACAAAAATTTCTTCTCCATCTTGTAAAAATATCGATTTAACCATTATTCTCCTCCTTTCAGCATTTTGTTGAGCCTCTCATCAACTTTTATCCACGAGTTATGCAATTGATATTTATCATCAAACGACTTAACGCCCATCGCATGTTGCTCGTTGTGATGTTCGCGACATAACGCTAGTACATGTTTGTCGTAGTGATTCATCTTGTTTCTGTTCATACCTCTGCCGACTGCTTCATAATGCGCTAAGTCTGCGTGAGGCTTTCCGCATATAATGCAATGACGCGTAACAGTTGACCAGTATAAGAATGATTTATCTTGTTTCAGTAGATTACTCGTTTTGTAGCTAAGTGGTATGTCATTGTAGAACGTCCAGTCAAGCGTTGCTTCAATGATTTGACTTGCTTGTGTTCTCGTACAATTACTTAGTGAAATACGTTCATCATAGCCGTAGTAAGTCCTTACATACTCGATGAACATATGTCGCATATAGTCCATTGGTTGACCTGTATATTCTTCTATGTCTTTGACAAGCGCGAATATTTTTCGTCGTTGCTTGCCGGTAATTTGAAACGGATCTATGACGCTCACATCGACTTCCACATCAAACCCGTTATCAAGTAGTAATGTTTCTTTATTACCTAATTCAACACCCGAGATGACAACTGTTGTTGTACCGTCATCTTGAGTGATATAACTAGTAATTATTGGCATTTATATCAACTTCTCAAATTTATATTTATTACCATGTATATCAGTAACATCTTTGTGATTACTTTTTATTTTGTCGCTAATATAACTATGACTTCTGCCTAAGAATTTTCCTGCTCTACTCATACTTATAAATTCATATTCGATACCTAAATGATTAATAAGTTTTACAGCCATATTGGTATGCATTAATCCTGTTTCAAATGCATGCCTATTATTTTCCAAGTGATTACACCATTCAAGATTTTCTACATTGTTATTTTTGGGGTTCCCGTCAATATGGTTAATACAATTTTTACCTTCTATCATTGGTATAAAAACGAATGCCACTAATCTGTGGACTAAAAAATCTTTGCGTTTACCATTTTTCCAAAGGGTTACTCTTACATCTCGACCATTAGGTGTTTTATCTTTTAAATAAAGCTGTTTCCAATGCCTCCATTTTTGATAACGGTTAGACCAAGTAACTTTATTTTTGTGAGTTCTAACTCTACCTTTACTGCTAACTTCGTATATGCCCTCGTAACCTACAACATCTTTCCATAATTCGTTCATCTAACACCTCCTAAAAAGGAAGATCCTCTATAGAGTCTGCGTTGTTATCAAAAGGATTATTACCAGTTTGAGTTTGTCTTTGTTGATGATAATTGTTGTTTGGTTGTTGGTTGTTATTCTTCGGTTCTAAGAATTGAACACTGTCCGCTACTACTTCTGTGACAAATACACGTTGCCCGTCTTTGTTTTCATAACTGCGTGATTGTAAACGTCCATCAACGCCAACCAATGACCCTTTGGATAAATAATTATTTACATTTTCTGCTTGTTTTCTAAAAGTTACACAGTTAATAAAGTCTGCCTCACGTTCTCCTTGAGCGTTAGTAAATGTTCTGTTAACTGCGATAGTGAAAGTGGTAACACTCACACCATTTGGCGTTGTTCTATATTCTGGATCTTTTGTTAAGCGTCCTACTAATACTGTTCTGTTTAACATTATTGTTTTCCTCCAGTAATTGTTTTTGCGTTGTTTCGTATTTTTTGAATAGCTTCTGCTGCTTGTTTTTCTGTTAATTTATAGTTATTTATGTCGAATTTTTGTTCTACTATATTTTGTGGCGCTTCTTTATCCGTGCCCTTTATCAAGTTAGTGAAATCTATAACTTCTTTCCTTAAAATCCCTATGGTTTCGCTACTAGCCCATTGTGTTCTAGTTTGCTGTTTTGGATTATTATTTTTTCCACTTGCTTCATTTCCGTCATCATCTTGGTCGCTAGTAATACCGAAAATCGCGGATAATGAATAACGTTTAAGGTAGCTGATTAACGAGCCTGCGCCTTGTGGCGTATTCTTTTCTGCATTCATAAATACAGGATCGTACTCGATATATTCACCGCTTTCATGCATAAGCATTGTAGCGACTCCTACGCGTCCGTCTACATCGTTCAAAGCCCATTGGGTATAAGACAACCCATGAGGCGTTGCTGCCTTGTCAATAGCTTCTACAACGTTCTCGAGTGGTACATATTTTGATTTGTAAAATGGATTATTTTTATCTTTAAGTGGCTGCTTTACTTCCTTGCGAAACGCAACCATAGCTTTATTTATTTCAACAACTGTTTCTGATTTGTTCATCACTTAATCACCAGACTTTCTGTTACCTTTAATTCAGCACCCGGAATATCTTTCCCAGCTTTCAAATCATCGATTAGTTGCTTAGAATTAAGCTTTGGCGCTTGTGATAGCCAATAATCCTTTGGAATAAGTTTTTCATCGATAATATTTTTACTAGCCCCGTTTTTGCGCTTGTAAATATGATTAGTAGCTGTGCGGTAACTATCTACTTCCTGTGTTTCTAACATCTCTTTTAAGTAATCTCTTAAACGATCAGTTAAATTTTGTTTTTGTTTTTTTAAATTTTGAAGTCTCTTAATTTCTTTATCTATGACATCTATGTCACCTAAAGTTTCACGTCTCCAATTGACAATGTTGTCTACTTTGACGTTCATTTCTGCTTTGATAGAATCTAATGTATCTTTTAGTAATGTTGGATCTAATTCATCTTGATTAGACATCTCTTTAAATGCTTCTGATAGCTCATATAGATTAGCCATTAGTTAATCCCCCTCTACCATTTCATGACTAAGTTAATTAGTCTGTCCTGTTCGTCTGTGTTCTCTTCAATCCATTCATCTATCGCTTGGTTGAATAAGTCTGATGCCATATCTAAGTCATTCTCATCTACGACATAAGCATGTTTAATTGGTACGTTGTTCATATCTTTAACTTGTATTGATATGCCCATATGACCTTTTAAAATGAATAGCTTAAAATCGAATCCGTTAACATGAATATTTTTGCGTATGATATCGCCTATTTCGTAATACATCTTGACTTCCTCCGTTTTTCGTTTTATATTGAACACGAATTAATTTTGTTAATCGTTTGTCACTGTTACTTGTTGGCGCAAGTAGCAGTTTTTTTATTCTTCATAAAAGTATTTCTTATAGAATATGAATGTTGCGATACTTGCGAATCCCGCAATTGACCATGCTGTAGTGAAGTATAGAAACGGCATGAGTACAATCGCTAAGACTGTGAAGCACAGTACTGCTATTAAGTAGCTTTTATAAATGTT
>NZ_JACVZM010000039.1:0-5194 GCF_017151935.1 Staphylococcus sp. EG-SA-14
TGAGACGGCACCCTAGGAAAGCGAAGCCATTCAATACGAAGTATTGTATAAATAGAGAACAGCAGTAAGATATTTTCTAATTGAAAATTATCTTACTGCTGTTTTTTAGGGATTTATGTCCCAGCCTTATTTCATAAAGAAAGTGTCTTAACAATGAATTTTGATAAAAACAATGTCAATAGAGAACATGCGTACTTATCAACAAAGAGTGAATAACTTGTGGATAAAAGGTGTTGATAACGTCATTTATTGTGGATATCAGGTGGGAAAACAGAAAATAAATGATTGATTAGTGTTAATTTACTTGTGGATAACTAGGATAAGTCTGTGGATAGCTATAATATCAGCGTTTTTATTGTGAATAAAAAAAATAAAATTTGTAAAAAAATAACTCTAACTATAGCGATTTTACAGTTAGAGTTATGTATATTTTTATAGTTTTTGTTGTAATTCTTCCCATTTAGACATAGCGTGTTCTAATTTTTGTTCGCTATCTTGTTTTTGGATAGCTAATTCGTTTGCTTTTTGTGGATTGTTATACACTTCTGGTTGGGTTAATTGCTCGTCTATTTGTAAGATAGTAGTCTCTAAAGTTTCTATTTCATTTTCACACTCGGATATTTGTCGTTCAAGTTTGCGTTGTTCACGTCTTTGTTCTTTTTGGTTATGATACGACGATTGTTCCATAGACTTTTTATGTGCTTGTACGTTAACTGACTGTTCTTCTTGGTGCGCTTTCAACGCTTCCGCTTCCTCAACTTTTTCAATGTAATATTGATAATCTCCTAAATACATCTTTCCGCCATCAATTGTTAAATCAAATACCTTGTTTGCTAATTGGTTAATAAAGTAACGATCATGGGAAACAAATAGTATTGTTCCTTCAAAATGTTGGAGTGCTTGCTCTAACATTTCTTTTGAATCTATATCGAGGTGGTTGGTAGGTTCATCTAAAATAAGTACATTGTCACGTTGCAACATAAGTAGTGCTAGTTGTAAACGTGCTTTTTCACCACCAGATAAATCATTAATTATCTTTTTAACATCGTCTTGTACAAATAAGAAACGTCCAAGAACTGCTCGAATATCTTTTTCATTCATTAACGGATATTGATCCCACACATAATCTAAAATCGTTTTACTAGATTTAAATTCTGCTTGCTTTTGATCATAATAACCAATTTGTAAATTTGCGCCGAAAGTAATATCGCCATTAAGCGCTTTTTGTTGATTAGCAATAGTTTTAATTAAGGTCGATTTTCCAATACCATTTGGCCCAATGATTGCTATATGATCGCCTTTAGAGACCTCTATACTCATAGGTTTGGTAATTGCAGTTTGATAACCGATTTCTAAATTTTTTACATGCATGACGTCATTACCTGTATTCCGGTCAAAGCCAAATTGAATATTTGCACTTTTGGCATCTAACATTGGTTTATCAATGCGTTCCATTTTTTCTAAAATCTTACGTCTACTTTTTGCCATTCCACTTGTTGAAGCACGGGTAATATTTTTCTCAACAAAAGTTTCTAATCGTTTTATTTCTGCTTGTTGACTTTCATATTCTTGCATTCGTTTTTGATAATATAAATCCCGTTGCTGTATAAATTCCTCGTAATTACCAACATAGCGTTTGACATCACCTAAAGCCACATCATAAATTTGAGTAACTATTTTATCTAAAAAGTAACGATCATGGCTGATGATGACGATTGCACCTTTAAAATAACGTAGATAATCTTCAAGCCACTTTGTCGTTTCTAAATCTAAGTGGTTAGTAGGTTCATCTAAAAGTAATAAATCAGGTTCGTTTAATAGCATTTGAGCTAAAGATAAACGTGTTTTTTGGCCACCGCTAAAATCATTGATAGGTTTATTGAAATCTTCTTCACTAAAATTTAACCCGTAAAGTACTGTTTTAATTTTACTTTCATATTGATATCCTTCTAATTGTTCAAATTGATTCGATAAAGATTCATAACGGGACATATGTGTTTTATATGTATCACTATCGTAATCATTTGCATGTTTTGATAACCAATCTGTTTCTTCTTTGATTAAGCTTTCCATTCGTTTAATATGTTCAAATGGTTTTGACATTTCTTCAAAAACTGTTGCATTAGAATTTAAAGTCATTTGTTGAGTTAAATAACCTAGTTTTAAGTTTTTAATTTTTGACACATTTCCAGAATCATAGTTTTCTACGCCAGCTATAATTTTCATCAATGTTGATTTACCGGCGCCATTTCTTCCTACGATACCAATTCGTTCACCAGTTTTTACTTCAAAATCAACATCAGTAAATATATCTTCACCATCGAACGATTTTGATATATGATTGAGTTGTAAAAGTATCATTCGATCTTCACCTTTCGTCTTTCGCAAATTTTATTAACTTATGAAAAAAGTCGTAATTATTACATTAATAACCATTTTACAGTATAAAACGCCGTCTTGAAACTAAGATATTTATTTTTAAAATTCAATAATGTATAATATTTAGGTATTCATTGTAATCAATTATTTGTTTTTTAATAATCTAACAATTACGCTCTAACTCGTTTGAATACATAGATATAATTCATTCAAACACGAAGGAGGAAATAGCGAATGAGTGACCAAGTTAAAATTCCTCGAGCAACTTTAAAACGTTTGCCGTTATATTATAGATTTGTCAGTTCATTAAAATCTAAAGGTATAGATCGTGTAAATTCAAAAGCGATTAGCGATGCGTTACAAATTGACTCGGCAACAATTCGTCGTGACTTTTCATATTTTGGCGAATTAGGTAAAAAAGGGTACGGATATAATATAGATAGTTTATTGGATTTCTTTAAATCTGAACTAAGCGAGAGTGACATGATCAAAATCGCAATTGTCGGAGTTGGGAACCTAGGGAAAGCTTTGCTCACATATAACTTTTCAATACATGACGATATGACGATTACAGAAGCGTTTGACGTAAAAGAAGATGTTATTGGCCAGAAAATAGGGAACGTTATTGTAAAAGATAACGATGAATTAATAACAACATTGAAGAAGGAAGAAATAGATGTTGTGATTCTAACTACACCAGAAAGAGTTGCACAGAAAGTTGCAGATGAACTCGTCCAAGCTGGTGTGAAAGGTATTTTAAACTTCACTCCTGGTAGAATTAATACGCCTTCAGATGTGCAAGTACATCAAATTGACTTAGGTATAGAATTACAGTCATTATTATTCTTTATGAAAAATTACAGTGAATAAATGTGATGTTAGCTTTGAATGATTAACCTTGTTATATCTTTAATTAATTATAGAACAGTCTGGGACTAAGTATGTCTCAGGCTTTTTCTGTTATGTTTGAAAATGAAAGGAAAAACTATTGTGCTGATAAATATATTATAGGTTAATAAATTAACACGTAGAGATATAATGATGAATCGTAATTAATCGCCTTCCTTATATGAATATAATATAAATATCAAAAATATTGTGTATAAGGTTGAAAACAAGAAAATCATCACCTATAATACATACTAAACTTATCGGAAATGAGGGGTTAGGATTATGTGGATGATTTTTAGTGGCTTAATTGTCGGGGGACTCTTAGGTTTTGTCATGCAAAGAACAAGATTTTGTTTAACAGGTGGCTTTCGAGATATGTATGTGCAAAAGAATAATAAGATGTTCTATGCATTATTAATCGCTATTACTATTCAAAGTATAGGATTATTGATTTTGACGGCAACAGATATTTTACAAATTCCTGCACATAGTTTTCCAATATTGGGAACAATTATAGGTTCTTTTATATTTGGAATTGGAATAGTATTGGCTGGAGGGTGTGCAACAGGTACTTGGTATCGCGCTGGTGAAGGGCTAATTGGTAGTTGGATTGCATTGGTATTATATGCTGTTACTGCAGCAATCACTAAAACAGGGATTTTAAAGCCAGTAATGGATAAAATTAATCAACCAACGAATGTAAATAGTGATATGTCTCAAACAACTGGCATTCCGTTTTGGGGATTAGTCGTTATATTAACTATAATCACCATTTTTCTAGTTGTAAGAACACTCAATAATAAGAAAGTTCGAGTTGCTGTTCCAAAACTAAAGCAACGTTATACAGGTATTAGATATTACCTTTTCGAAAAACGATACCACCCATTTATTGCAGCAATTGTAATTGGACTTATCGCACTCTTAGCTTGGCCAATGAGTGCATCAACTGGAAGAAATGACGGTTTAGGTATAACAACGCCATCAGCAAATTTAGTACACTTTTTGATTACAGGTGAAACTAAATTTATTGATTGGGGTGTCTTTTTAGTTCTAGGAATTTTCATTGGTTCATATATTGCAGCTAGAGGATCAAGAGAATTTAAATGGCGATTGCCAGACAAGATTACAATACGAAACAGTGCTATTGGTGGCATATGTATGGGATTTGGTGCGTCAGTTGCTGGTGGTTGTTCTATCGGTAACGGTTTGGTTGAAACAGCAACGATGACTTGGCAAGGATGGATTGCGCTAGCATCGATGATAGTTGGTGTATGGACAATGAGTCATTTTATCTTTGTTCGTCCAATGAAAAAAGTACAACAACAATCAGCAAAGGTTAAACAGCAAACGCAAATAGTATAGAAGATTATTATGCAAATGATGTTGATCAAATAAAAGTGATTGGAAAAGGAGAAATAATTATGATACACGAATTAGGTACAGTAGGAATGGTATGTCCATTTCCGTTAATTGAAGCGCAAAAGAAAATGGCAACATTGCAACCTGGAGATGAATTAAAAATTGATTTTGATTGCACGCAAGCGACGGAAGCTATTCCAAATTGGGCAGCAGAAAATGGATATCCTGTAACAAACTATGAACAAATTGATAATGCTTCATGGACAATTACAATTCAAAAAGTTTAACGTTATCATTTTAACAATAAAATAGATATTAGATTCTATGGCTACTTCCGCTAATTTAAAAGTGAGTAAGTAGTCTTTTTTGTTTTAGTTCATGAAATCATTTTTATATAGTGTGGCACATTTTATTCCAAAAGATGTAATAAAACTTAACGCATTTTTGCTTTTTATAAATTGTCAGATTATTATGAAAACAAGGGAGTGGTAAGTATGAATCTTAACGATACGATATTTATGTTTTTGTGTACATTATTAGTTTGGTTAATGACACCAGGATTAAG
>NZ_JACVZM010000003.1:0-144356 GCF_017151935.1 Staphylococcus sp. EG-SA-14
TAGATTTAATTGGTAGTCATTTAGATAAAGAAATCGAAGATTTAAATCATTCTATTGAGAACGAAGATTGTGCTCAAATTAGAAAACAGACCCGTAAAAAAAGAACTGAGATTAAGAAGTTCAAAAATAAATTTGATGATTATTCTGAAAGAAAAAGTAAATATGAAGAGCAAAAATCGATTCTTAAAGATAGAAATAGCTTTTCTAAAACTGATCATGATGCAACTTTTATGAGAATGAAAGAAGACCATATGAAAAATGGCCAACTTAAGCCAGGATACAATTTACAAATAGCGACAAATTCTCAATTTGTTTTATCCTATGACCTATTTCAAAACCCAACAGATACTAGAACATTAATTCCATTTTTAACAATGATTCAAAATACCTTCGGTTATTTACCAGAGTATATTGTAGCTGATGCAGGTTATGGTAGTGAGCAAAACTATATGGCTATTATAGATGACTTTAATAAAACGCCACTTATTACGTATGGCATGTTTATTAAAGATAAAACGAGAAAGTTTAAAAGTGACATTTTTAACACTCAAAATTGGAAATATTACGAACTTAATGATGAATTTATATGTCCTAATAACAAAAGAATAGGTTTTAAAAGATATGCATACCGTAATGATAGATATGGTTTTAAACGTGACTTCAAGCTATATGAATGCGATGACTGTTCAGCATGTTCTTTGAGGCAACAATGCATGAAACCAAATTCGAAATCCAATAAGAAAATCATGAAGAATTATAATTGGGAATACTTTAAAGCCCAAATTAATCAAAAGCTTTCTGAACCAGAAACGAAAAAAATCTATAGTCAAAGAAAAATTGATGTAGAGCCTGTTTTTGGATTTATGAAGGCTATTTTGGGTTTCACTCGAATGTCAGTTCGAGGAATAAATAAAGTTAAACGAGAGCTAGGTTTTGTATTAATGGCACTTAATATAAGGAAAATAGCAGCTCAACGAGCTGTACATTATAAAATACATATCAAAAAAGCTGATTTCTATCAAATAATTAATAGAAATCAGCTTTTTTACATTGCCTAAGAACTTAATGTCCCAAGCCCAATTGAAAATTTAATTCTATTGTAAAATTCATGGATTATTCACATCTTGAAAAAGCTTTAATGGTGCTATTTGTGGCTATTCTGTGACATTTACATAGATTTACAAAAAAATTGTTGCACATATAATGCCAGTTTTTATATTTCACAAACGAAATGCGTTTAGCTATAATATTAGTTGAAAGCCATTTCATAAAGAAACAGTAAAGGGGAAATTTATCATGGCAGAATTACAAAGAGGTTTAGAAGGGGTTATCGCAGCGGAGACTAAAATAAGTTCAATTATTGAAAGTCAATTGACTTATGCCGGCTATGATATTGATGATCTAGCTGAAAATGCGCAATTTGAAGAAGTTATTTTCCTATTATGGAACTATAGATTGCCAAACGAAGAAGAGCTTGCTCATCTAAAAGGGAAATTAAATCAATACATGACATTAAATCCTCGTGTGTATACACATTTTGAGGAGTATGTTACAGATCACGTGCATCCAATGACAGCATTACGTACGTCATTATCATATATTGCACATTTCGATCCTGATGCTGAAAATGAATCAGATGAAAATCGTTATGAAAGAGCAATGCGTATACAGGCTAAAGTAGCATCATTAGTTACAGCGTTTGCTCGAGTAAGACAAGATAAAGACCCACTTAAGCCTAATCCTGACTTAAGTTATGCGGCAAACTTCCTATATATGTTACGTGGGGAATTACCAACAGATATAGAAGTGGAAGCTTTCAATAAAGCACTTATTTTACACGCTGATCATGAGTTGAACGCATCTGCATTTACAGCACGTTGTGCGGTATCATCATTGTCAGATATGTACTCAGGTATTGTAGCAGCCGTAGGTTCTCTGAAAGGGCCATTACATGGTGGTGCAAACGAACAAGTTATGACGATGTTATCTGAGATTGGGTCAATTGAAAATGTTGATGCTTACTTAGATGAAAAATTTGCTAATAAAGATAAAGTAATGGGCTTCGGTCATCGTGTATATAAAGATGGTGATCCTAGAGCGAAATATTTAAGAGAAATGAGCCGTCAAATTACGAAAGATGCTGGTCGTGAAGAATTATTTGAAATGTCAGTGAAAATGGAAAAACGTATGGCAGAAGAAAAAGGATTAATTCCTAATGTTGATTTTTATAGTGCGAGTGTTTATCACTGTATGGAAATACCTCATGATTTATTCACGCCAATCTTTGCTGTAAGTCGTTCTGCAGGATGGATTGCTCATATTTTAGAACAATATAAAGATAATAGAATTATGCGTCCTAGAGCGAAATATATTGGCGAAACGAATCGTAAGTATATCCCGCTTGAAGAAAGAAAATAATCAATACAAATTAAAAATGAAGATGTAAAATTTGGAGGTAAAATAACTATGACTGCAGAAAAAATTACTCAAGGAACTGAAGGATTAAACGTACCTAATGAACCAATTATCCCATTTATTATCGGTGATGGAATTGGACCGGATATTTGGAAGGCAGCAAGCCGAGTTATAGATGCTGCTGTTGAGAAAGCCTATAATGGCGAAAAACGCATTGAATGGAAAGAAGTGCTAGCTGGCCAAAAAGCATTTGATACAACTGGTGAATGGTTACCTCAAGAAACACTTGATACAATTAAAGAATATTTAATTGCTGTTAAAGGACCTTTAACAACACCAATTGGTGGTGGTATTAGATCATTAAATGTGGCTTTACGCCAAGAATTAGATTTATTTACTTGCTTAAGACCGGTACGTTGGTTTAAAGGAGTACCATCACCTGTTAAACGTCCACAAGATGTTGATATGGTTATTTTCCGTGAAAATACTGAAGACATTTATGCTGGTATTGAATTTAAAGAAGGTACAACAGAAGTTAAAAAGGTAATTGACTTCTTACAAAACGAAATGGGTGCGACAAATATTCGATTCCCAGAAACTTCAGGTATTGGTATTAAACCAGTTTCTAAAGAAGGAACTGAGCGATTAGTTAGAGCAGCTATACAATATGCTATCGATAATAACCGTAAATCAGTTACTTTAGTTCATAAAGGTAATATTATGAAATTTACAGAAGGCTCATTTAAGCAGTGGGGTTACGATTTAGCATTATCTGAATTTGGTGATCAAGTATTCACTTGGCAACAATATGACGAAATTGTTGAAAAAGAAGGCAGAGATGCTGCTAATGCTGCTCAAGAAAAAGCTGAAAAAGAAGGCAAGATTATCATTAAAGATTCTATTGCTGACATTTTCTTACAACAAATTTTAACTCGTCCAGCTGAGCATGATGTTGTAGCAACTATGAACTTGAATGGTGACTATATTTCAGATGCTTTAGCTGCACAAGTTGGTGGTATTGGTATTGCGCCAGGTGCAAACATTAATTATGAAACAGGTCATGCTATTTTTGAAGCAACACATGGTACAGCTCCAAAATATGCAGGTTTAAATAAAGTGAATCCATCTTCAGTAATTTTAAGTTCTGTATTAATGTTAGAACATTTAGGATGGCAAGAAGCGGCAGATAAGATTACAGATTCAATTGAAGATACAATTGCTTCAAAAGTTGTTACTTATGACTTTGCCCGTTTAATGGATGGTGCTGAAGAAGTTTCTACATCAGCATTTGCAGATGAATTGATTAAAAATTTAAAATAAGCAAAATAAAAATAGGTGAGTCTAGCAACTTTAATTGCTAGGTTCGCCTTTTTAAATGAATTGAAGTTGGCAACAGGATAGAAATAATAAAGAGTAACTAATGATTGATTATATAGTGTTTCTTACACATTAGACAAAGCGATTGTGTACATAAGATTAGGAATAAATGAGTAAAACTCATGCATAGGTAGTGGCATAGAAATGATATTTTCAAAAAGTTTATTTCGTTGTCCCAGAGTAAGTCATGCAAATGATAGAAGGAAATATAAGAAGTATTTTATTTATATGTAAAGTAATGTAAAAAATGTGTAAAGATAATGTGTAGGATGTTATTTTTATAAATAGTTCGGTTATAATGTAAATATAATTATAAGTTAGGGAGGCATACCATGTCGCAAAAAGTGTTGGTAGTAGATGACGAACATTCAATCGTAACATTACTTAAATATAACTTAGAAACAGCTGGTTATGAAGTTGTTGTCGCATTTGATGGTGATGAGGCTTTAGAAAAGGTAGAAAGTGAACAGCCAGATTTAATTATTTTAGATGTTATGCTACCTAAAAAAGATGGCATTGACGTATGTAAGACTGTAAGAACAAATAAAAATTTAGTCCCTATATTAATGTTAACGGCGAAAAATGATGAATTTGATCGGGTATTAGGTTTAGAATTAGGTGCCGATGACTATATGACTAAGCCTTTTTCACCTAGAGAAGTTGTTGCCCGTGTGAAAGCCATTTTAAGACGTTCTCAATTTGTAAAAGAAGTAGAAGAGGTTGATGATGATATTACCATCGGATCGATACGTATTAGACCCGATTATTTTGAAGTATATAAGCATAATGAGTTATTGGAGCTAACACCGAAAGAATTTGAACTCTTGCTTTATTTGATAGAAAGACAAGGCAGAGTCATTACGAGAGAACATATGTTAAATACGGTATGGAATTATGAATTTGCAGGAGACTCAAGAATTGTCGATGTACATATCAGTCATTTAAGAGATAAATTAGAAGATAATCCTAAGAAGCCACAACTTATTAAAACTGTGCGTGGCTTAGGCTATAAATTGGAAAGACCTAAAGAACAATGATGAAGTTTCACCACCGCTTAATGTTATTGATAAGCAGTATATTAATTATCAGTTTTGTTACATTAGGCATTATTATTCACGCTTCCATCACATATGTTTTATCAGAAAAACACGAACAAGCTCTAGCAACAGATGCAAGATCATATATTTATTTAGTCCAAGATAATGAGATTGATAAAGTTAAAGAAATTGTAAAACAGCAAAATATAGATTTATTGATAACTAAGCATGATAAAAAGGTGTTTAGTAGTGGCAAACTGAAAGCTATCCCAAATAGTGATAGCTATATTCAAAAAAGGGACGTTTTTATTTTTAATAAGAAGGTTAACGGTTATCATGTATGGATTAAAGGTTACAATAACGATATTACAGAAATGCATTGGACGTTGTGGAAATATCTTATTTTGACATGTTTAGTTGTACTCATTTGTCTGTATTTTGCAAGCCGTAGTTTTAAGCGTACATTAATCCGTCCCATTCAAGAAGTTACTTATGCAACACAATTGTTGGCAAATGGTTATTATCACATACGTGTACCTGAAAGTAATGTTGTAGAAACTAAAGCGCTTTTTGTGTCTACCAATGATTTAGCACGACGCCTTCAAAAGCTTAATAATGAGCAAAAAATTCAATCCAACCGTTTAAAAACAACGATTGAAAATATTCCAAGTGCTATTTTAATGATAGATCGAAATGGAAAAATCGTTGTTGCAAATAAAGCGTATTATGAACAGTTCAACATCTCGCATAATATTGAACAAGTAGGCTATCACGGTTATGTTAATACTGAAATTGAGCAATTAATTTTAGAAAGTTTTAAAGTTGAAAAACCTATTTATGAACAATTGGAAGTTGCAATAAACCAAGTCCATGCCAAGTACTTTGATATTTCATGCGTTCCGATTTTAACTAGGTCTCAAAAAAGTTTGCAAGGGATTTTAGTTGTGATGCATGACATAACAAATCTGAAACAACTTGAAAATCTAAGACGTGAGTTTGTAGCAAATGTTTCACATGAATTAAAAACACCTATTACTTCAATTAAGGGGTTTGCTGAAACGCTTATTGATGGTGCAAAAAATGATGCGGAATCATTAGACATGTTTTTAAACATAATTTTAAAAGAATCAAATCGAATAGAATCTTTAGTAACAGATCTGTTAGATTTATCGCATATTGAGCAACATACAGAGTTAGATACAGACTATATGAATTTATCAGATTTAACGCGGCGTATTATTGATAATATGATGACTCAAGCCAATCAAAAAAATATTTCCATTCATACTGATATTGAAAAAGATGTCATTGTTAAAGCACAAGAAAGTAAAATTGCTCAAGTTATCACGAATTTGTTAACGAATGCAATTAACTATTCTTATGAAGATGGAGATATTAACGTTCGTGTGTATCGAGATGACTTTCGTGTCATTTTCGAAGTACAAGATTTTGGTATAGGTATTAAATTAGAAGACCAACAACGTATTTTTGAAAGATTTTATAGAGTAGATAAAGCACGAAGTAGAGATTCTGGTGGGACAGGTCTTGGATTATCAATTACAAAGCATATAGTAGAGGCCCACCAAGGCAATATTGAAGTGAATAGTCAAGTTGGCAAAGGCTCAACGTTCAAAGTTATTCTAAAAGATTATAAAGAATAAAAATTAAAGTGGTAACAGCGCGTGTATTTTTCACGAAGTTGTTGCTGCTTTTTTATTTCGTTCAAATCTCTATTGGTATTAAATTAGAGTTAATGAAGTGGAATAAATTCGGTTGTCAATTTTGTCATTTGTATATGTCGATTTGTAAGTTATAAGTAATAGATTGTTGTGAATCAAGCAATTTTATAATATATTTATTATAATAAAGAAATTTTAGTAACGCGCTTAAAATAGATGCTTAATTAAAAAGTAATAAGTTTTATTTGAACGGAAATAAATCTTAATTTAAACACTTGAATAGACAAGTGTAATCATTCGTCATAGAAAAAGACGAGGGGCGATTTAGATAAATTGTTGAAAGTAATATTAAATACCTTATTTATCTAATTTGATTGAGGAAACATGCATAGGTGAAAATTAGAAATACATTAAAAATATTGAATTAATTTTTCGACCTACAAGTTGAGGAAAATTTAACTAGATTTGAGGATTAGCAAAGTGAAAACAATTCAATTACACAAGACAACTTTGATATTAATTGCGATATTATTGTTTTATACTTTTATGGGTATCTTACTACCACTCATGCACGATGATTTACAATGGTTTAGCAATTATAATACTGATATTTTAAAAGTAGGATTTGCATCACTTAATGGTCGCTATATCGGAAATATCTTTGAAATTATAGCTGTACATGTAAGCTGGTTACGTTGGCTTTCATATGGTCTCATTAGTATGGGCATCATTTGGATGATTATGCACATTACACGTTGTAAAGCGTGGACAAGCTATTATTTGTTAGCATTTTCTTTAATGTTAATTTTACCAAGTGCTATTTATGCAGATACATATGGCTGGTTTGCAGGATTTTATAATTATGCGACATCAACACTAATTTCACTCTTTATTATTTATTATTGTATTAATGCAATTATATATAAAGAAAAGCAGCCGGTAAGTGTTACTGTACTATTCTATGTTTTATGCTTCTTCGGTCAATTATTTATGGAGAATGTGACATTATTCCACTGTATCATTTTAATTTTAGCTTTTCTATATGAATTTACTGCAAATCGAACACTTAATTATAAATTATTGTTTTCATTTATGATTGCTACTATAGGTACAATCATTATGTTTTCCAATCCAAATTATCGCAAAATTTTATTTGAAGGATCAGAATATCAACAAGTTTCAAATAATCAAGGTATCTTTTCAAAATTTGCAGAAATGATATCAACGTCACTTCCATATGGTGTCATTTTCAGTCAGATTATAATTTTAAGTATGATTGCAGCGCTTATTATTTATCTACTGCTTAGAAGTGATCGGTATGTACATTTAACAATATTAAAGCGTCGTATCATTATGATAGGATTTATCACTTTACCGCTTTATTATTTACTATTTTACAATCAGTTTTTATTAAATAAAAATACAGATATTGGATTGGTTGGTTTTGTGAACGTAATTGTATGTGGTTACTTTGCGTTTTCGATATTTGTAGGTATTTATTTGTCTATTAATGATCGTAAAACACAAATCACTTTATATTCCTTACTTATTGCAATATGTGTTTCGGCGTCGACACTAGTCATTGTTACTCCAATAGAACCAGGTAATTTTTTGATTGTTTATACGATACATGTAATCATTTTAATTATTTTATTAAAAGAATTTCGGAAATATAAGTCAATCAATGTTAATTTTATTAAAGGTGCATCACTAGTTTTAGCTGTGATATATCTTAGTGCATTTATTTATGTTCATTATGAACATGAAAAAAGAGTTCAGTTATTAAAACAACAAATTAAAGATCATCCACGACAAGAGGTTTATACAGTGGAATCATTGCCGTTTGAACATTATATGCATCATCCGTCACCAATCAATAAAAATTACCAAGAGTGGTTTAATAATTATGAAGAATTACCGAAAATGACCAAAGTTAAATATATTCCATTTGGTTCAGACGATTCATAACTTATTCTTACCTATAAAAATTTAAAATAGCAGCATAAAAATATTAAAAAGTAGACATAATCATGAAATGATAATGTGCATCTCAAAAGTTGGACTTTTAACCTGACTTTATGGAGTGCTCATCAAGAACAATCATGATTATGTCTTTTTTATTTTTTAGCTAAGTCTATATAGGCACTTGTTTTATTTGAAATTAGGTCGTGTATAAATACTCTATGAGATAGTTTCTTTAATTACGACATCACAGTCGAATATGCTAAAATATATATAAATTAGTTCTGGAGGTTAAAATTGTGAATAAATTAGTATTAATCGATGGTAATAGCTTAAGTTTTAGAGCTTTTTATGCATTACCTTTGTTATCAAACAAAGCAGGCATTCATACCAATGCAGTATATGGTTTTGCAATGTTACTAGAGAAGATTTTAAAAGAAGAAAAGCCAAATCATTTTTTAGTAGCGTTTGATGCAGGTAAAACGACTTTCAGACATGAAAAATATAGTGAATATAAAGGTGGACGCCAGAAAACGCCGCCTGAACTAAGTGAGCAATTTCCTTATATTCGCCAATTATTAGATGCTTATCATATTAAACGTTATGAATTAGATAACTATGAGGCAGATGATATTATCGGAACTTTAAGTAAAGAAGCAGATAAAGCGGGATTTCAGACAATTATTATTACGGGAGACCGAGATTTAACACAACTTGCAACGGATAATGTAACCATTTATTACACTAAAAAAGGTGTTACTGATGTTGATCATTATACACCTGACTTTATTGCGGAAAAATACAACGGGTTAACACCTAATCAAATTATTGATATGAAAGGATTAATGGGAGATACTTCTGATAATATACCAGGTGTTGCAGGTGTTGGAGAGAAAACAGCAATAAAATTGCTAAACCAATTTGACACAGTAGAAGGTGTCTATGAACATTTAGATGAAATTTCAGGTAAAAAGTTAAAAGAAAAACTTCAAAATAGCAAAGAAGATGCATTAATGAGTAAAGAATTAGCAACGATTAATGTAGATAGTCCGATTGAAGTAAAACTTGAAGATACGTTAATGACTCATCAAGATGAACAACAAGAAAAAATCGAATTGTTTAAGAAGTTAGAATTCAAACAATTGTTGGCTGACATTGATCAATCAGCAAGCGTTGAAGATGCAATAGAAAAGACATTTGAAATTGAAACGTCTTTTGATAATATTGATTTTACTTCATTGAAAGAAGCGGCCATCCATTTCGAATTAGACGGTGGTAACTATTTGCGAAATAATATTTTAAAATTCTCTTTATTTACAGGTGAGAAACATATTGTAATTAATGCGGATGACATAAATAATTATGTCGAACTAGTTTCATGGTTAGAAAATCCGAATTCGAAAAAAGTCGTATATGATGCTAAAAAAACATATGTAGCATCACATAGATTGGGGATTGATATTCAAAATATTTCTTTCGATATTATGTTGGCCAGTTATATAATTGATCCATCTCGTACGATTAGTGATGTTCAATCAGTTGTTTCATTGTACGGTCAAAGTTTTGTGAAAGACGATGTGAGTATATATGGAAAAGGTAAGAAATTTAAGGTACCTGAAGATGATGTTTTAAATCCATATGTTGCTTCTATTACTGATGCAATTTACTTTGCGAAACCAAATATGGATAAACAATTAGAAGAATACAATCAGGTAGAACTCTTGGCTGATTTAGAGCTACCGCTAGCTAAGATTTTAAGTGAAATGGAAGAAATTGGTATATTTACAGGTGTTCATGATTTAGAAGAAATGGAAAAAGAAATTCAAGAAAAATTAGACGTCTTGATTCGAAATATCCATGATGCAGCTGGTGAAGATTTTAATATAAATTCTCCTAAGCAATTAGGTGTTGTATTGTTTGAGACATTACAATTACCTGTTATTAAAAAGACGAAAACAGGATATTCTACTGCTGTAGATGTCTTAGAGCAATTGCAAGGTGAACATCCTATCATTGATTATATTTTAGAATATCGTCAATTATCTAAGTTACAGTCTACTTATGTTGAAGGATTGCAAAAGGTAATTAGTGATGATCAACGTATCCATACACGTTTTAATCAAACTTTAGCGCAAACTGGACGTTTATCAAGTGTAGATCCTAATTTACAAAATATTCCGGTTAGACTTGAAGAAGGGCGTAAAATAAGAAAAGCCTTTAAACCAACTTCAAAAGATAGCGTTATATTATCAGCAGATTATTCTCAAATTGAATTGCGTGTATTAGCACACATTACACAAGATGAGAGTATGAAAGAAGCATTTATCAACGGCGATGATATTCATACAGCAACTGCTATGAAAATATTTGGTGTAGAAGCTGATCAAGTCGATAGTTTAATGCGTCGTCAAGCAAAAGCAGTTAACTTTGGAATTGTTTATGGGATAAGTGATTATGGTTTAAGTCAAAGTTTAGGTATTACTCGTAAAAAAGCAAAAGCATTCATTGATGATTATTTAGCTAGTTTCCCAGGTGTAAAACAATATATGTCTGATATTGTAAAAGATGCCAAAGCTTTAGGTTACGTGGAAACATTGCTACATCGTCGACGCTATATTCCTGATATTACGAGTCGTAACTTTAATTTACGCGGCTTTGCTGAACGTACTGCTATGAATACGCCAATACAGGGCAGTGCTGCAGATATCATTAAACTGGCAATGGTTAAATTTGCTCAAAAAATGAAAGAGACAACATATCAAGCTAAACTATTATTACAAGTACACGATGAATTAATTTTTGAAGTACCTAAGTCAGAAGTAGATTCATTTAGTGAATTTGTAGAAGAGATAATGGAAAATGCATTGCAATTAGATGTTCCATTAAAAGTAGACTCAAGTTATGGTGCAACTTGGTATGATGCAAAATAAAGTGAGGTTAATGGTATGCCCGAATTACCAGAAGTAGAACATGTAAAAAGAGGAATTGAACCCTACGTTATAAATCAAAAAATTGAACACGTTATATTTTCGGATAAAGTAATCGAAGGTAAAGCTCAAGGCAAGGAAACAATTATAAAAGGAATTGAATTAGATACTTTTAAAACTTTATCGGAAGGCTATACCATTACAAATGTAGAACGAAGAAGTAAATATATCGTTTTTCAGCTAGATAATAAACGAGAACAACGTACATTAATTAGTCATTTAGGTATGGCGGGCGGTTTTTTCATTGTAGATGAACTTGAAGATATTATGATACCTAATTATCGTAAGCATTGGCATGTTATTTTTGAGTTGTCAAATGACAAAAAGTTAATTTATTCAGATATACGTCGTTTTGGAGAAATTAGAAATGTTGCGTCTGTAGCATCTTATCCTTCATTTTTAGAAATAGCGCCTGAACCTTTTTCAAATGAAGCATTGACGTATTATTTAAATCGAATTCATCAACAGTCTAATAAGAATAAACCAATCAAACAAGTGATTTTGGATCATAAAGTAATCGCAGGTTGTGGAAATATTTACGCATGTGAAGCGTTGTTTCGTGCAGGTGTTTTACCAGATAAAAAAGTAAAAGACTTAACACACCAACAACAAGAAATGGTTTTTTATTATGTTAGAGAAGTACTAGAAGAAGGTATTAAATATGGCGGTACAAGTATTTCAGATTATCGTCATGCTGATGGAAAAACTGGTGAGATGCAATTGCATCTTAATGTATATAAGCAGCCGGTATGCAAAGTGTGTGGAAGTCAAATTGAAACAAAAATCATCGCGACAAGAAATAGTCATTATTGTCCAGTATGTCAAAAATAAAGAAAGAGTGAAATTATGCCGAAAGTTATTGGTCTAACAGGTGGAATCGCCTCAGGAAAATCAACAGTATCAGAACTCTTATCCGTATTCGGTTTTAAAGTAGTAGATGCTGATAAAGCAGCCAGGGAAGCTGTTAAAAAGGGGAGTAAAGGTTTAGCTCAAGTACGAGAAGTCTTTGGTGATGAAGCAATTGATGAAAATGGTGAGATGAATCGTCGTTATATGGGTGATCTAGTGTTTAATCATCCAGAAAAACGCTTAGAATTAAATGCTATCATACATCCTATCGTGCGAGATATTATGGAAGAAGAAAAGCAAGAATATTTAAAACAAGGATATAATGTAATCATGGATATTCCATTATTATTTGAAAATGAATTGGAAAATACAGTAGACGAAGTGTGGGTTGTATACACTTCTGAAAGTATACAAATGGATCGTTTAATGCAACGTAATAATTTGTCATTAGAAGATGCGAAAGCACGTGTCTATAGCCAAATTTCTATTGATAAAAAAAGCCGAATGGCCGATCATGTTATCGATAATTTAGGGGATAAACTTGAATTAAAACAAAACCTTGAGAGATTGTTAGAAGAAGAAGGTTATATTGAAAAGCCGAATTACGGAGAAGAAGATTAATATTACACTATAAATAAGTCATTACTTTACGTACGCGTTGATGTATGTAAGTAATGACTATTTTTTATAAAAAAGATAAATAAATCAACGGAAAACGCTTTCAAATTTCATATAATATGCTATACTAATTCCATAAAGTATAACACATAAAGATCAAGGGGTGCTTTTAATGTCAACGAATATTGCAATTAATGGTATGGGTAGAATTGGAAGAATGGTATTACGTATTGCATTACAAAATAAAAATTTAAATGTAGTAGCGATAAATGCTAGTTATCCACCCGAAACAATTGCACATTTAATCAATTACGATACGACACATGGAAAATATAATCTAAAAGTTGAACCGATTGAAAATGGATTGCAAGTTGGAGATCATAAAATTAAATTGGTTGCTGATCGCAATCCTGAAAACTTGCCATGGAAAGAATTAGATATCGATATTGCTATAGATGCAACTGGTAAATTTAATCATGGTGATAAAGCCATCGCACATATTAAAGCAGGTGCCAAAAAAGTTTTGTTAACTGGTCCTTCAAAAGGTGGACATGTTCAAATGGTAGTTAAAGGCGTAAATGATAACCAATTAGATATAGAAGCATTTGACATTTTTAGTAATGCTTCATGTACTACTAATTGCATTGGTCCAGTTGCAAAAGTTTTAAATAATCAGTTTGGAATAGTTAATGGTTTAATGACTACTGTTCACGCTATTACAAATGACCAAAAAAATATTGATAATCCACATAAAGATTTAAGACGTGCACGTTCATGTAATGAAAGCATTATTCCTACTTCTACTGGTGCGGCGAAAGCTTTAAAAGAAGTATTACCAGAATTAGAAGGTAAATTACACGGCATGGCATTACGTGTACCAACAAAGAATGTATCGCTCGTTGATTTAGTTGTTGATTTAGAAAAAGAAGTAACTGCAGAAGAAGTAAACCAAGCTTTTGAAAATGCAGGTTTAGAAGGTATCATAGAAGTCGAACATCAACCACTAGTGTCTGTTGATTTTAATACTAATCCAAATTCAGCTATTATTGATGCAAAATCAACAATGGTCATGTCAGGGAATAAAGTAAAAGTTATTGCTTGGTATGATAATGAATGGGGTTATTCAAATAGAGTTGTAGATGTTGCTGAGCAAATTGGAGCACTTTTGACATCAAAAGAAACTGTAAGTGCAAGTTAATACAATTAATTTATAGCCTAACTCTGACTTCGGAGTTAGGTTTTTTATTTTTTAATACAATAATATTGTCATGCAAATTACTTAATAAGTAACGATATAATGTTTTTTATTGTTTCATTATTTGGTTAAATGAATTAAATTGAGGGATTCTTTTTTCATCTCTAGATTTATAGTATAATTAGGCATAATCAAAATAAAGAGGGTGATGTAATGAAATGCCCGAAATGTAATTCTACACAATCTAAAGTTGTAGATTCAAGGCATGCCGATGAATTAAATGCCATTCGAAGACGAAGAGAATGTGAAAATTGTGGAACACGTTTCACTACATTTGAACATATCGAAGTTAGTCAGCTTATAGTTGTGAAAAAAGATGGCACAAGAGAGCAGTTTTCAAGAGAAAAGATACTTAATGGACTTGTGCGTTCTTGTGAGAAACGACCAGTTAGATATCAACAACTTGAAGACATAACGAACAAGGTTGAATGGCAATTACGAGATGAAGGTCATACGGAAGTGTCTTCACGAGATATAGGTGAACACGTTATGAACTTGTTAATGCATGTTGATCAAGTTTCATATGTTAGATTTGCATCAGTCTATAAAGAATTTAAAGATGTTGATCAATTGTTAGCATCGATGCAAGGGATTTTAAGCGAAAACAAACGGAGTGATGCTTAAATGGGACGACAAGCCTTCGAATTCGGCTTAAGACCAAAGGATCAATTCAAAGTTATGCAACACTTTGATTTAAATACGAATCATTTAGAGGTATTGAATCGGCTGTATACACCGCTAATTGGAACACAAGCAGTGGGTTTATACCATTTTATGACTCAATTCGTTAAAGAAAGTCATAATGAAACATTGATTCTTTCTCATTATATTTTTATGAATGAACTTAAAATTAATTTACTAGAGTTTAGACAACAAATGGACTTACTTGAAGCGATTGGATTGTTAAAGGCGTTTGTCAAACATGATGAACAAGAAACACAATTTGTTTACCAATTAATTCAACCGCCTTCAGCACATTTATTTTTTAATGATCCAATGTTGTCAATCTTTTTATATAGTGAAGTCGAGCATCGTCGATTTCATGAGTTGAAGAAATACTTTGAGTATCAACAAATTGATTTGAGTGAATTTAAACAGGTAACAAGACAATTTACTGATGTTTTTAAAGTGCCGTCTACAAAAATAGATATCGATACAAGTGATATTCCGATTAATGAACCGTACCAAGGTATCGATTTATCAAATGAATCTTTTGACTTTGAAATGTTGAGACAAATGTTAGGTAAACATTTTATTAGTCAAGACATTGTTACCAAAGATGCAAAGCGTTTAATAACACAACTCGCGACTTTATATGGTTTAACAGCAGATGGCATGAAGCATGTTATTTTAAATTCAATTACAAGTGGACAACAGTTATCCTTTGAAGAAATGCGTAAACAAGCACGCTCGTATTACTTAATGGAACACGAAAATCAAATGCCTAAATTACAGGTGAAATCTCCTGCTACATCATCTTCGACGGGCAAATCTTCAGAAGTGAATCCAAAGCCACAAAGTGATGAATGGTTTGAGTTACTTGAACAAACGAGTCCAATTGATATGTTAGCTTCTTGGTCTGAATCAGAACCAACTATATCGCAAAAGACAATGGTTGAAGAATTAATTGAACGTGAAAAAATGTCTTTTGGCGTCATTAATATTTTGTTGCAATTTGTCATGTTAAAAGAAGATATGAAACTTCCTAAAGCGTATATTTTAGAAATAGCATCAAATTGGAAGAAAAAAGGTATTAAGACAGCTAAAGAAGCATATAATTACGCTAAAAAAGTTAATCAACCTAAAAATGAGGGTTCTAGCGGAAATTACCAAAAGCGTGGTTCATACTTTGGGCAGCGTAATCGTATTTCAAAAGAAAAAACACCTAAATGGTTAGAAAATAGAGATAAACCTAGTGAAGAAGATTCGGCTAAAGATAATAGCGTAGATGATCAACAATTAGAGCAAGATCGACAAGCATTTCTAGATAAATTATCTAAAAAATGGGAGGAGGACAGTCAATAATGAAGCAATTTAAAAGTATAATTAACACGTCGCAGGACTTTGAAAAAAGAATAGAAAAGATAAAAAAAGAAGTAATCAATGACCCAGATGTTAAGCAATTTTTGGAAGCGCATCGAGCTGAATTAACGAATGCTATGATTGATGAAGACTTAAATGTGTTACAAGAGTATAAAGATCAACAAAAACATTATGACGGTCATAAATTTGCTGATTGTCCAAATTTCGTAAAGGGGCATGTGCCTGAGTTATATGTTGATAATAACCGAATTAAAATACGCTATTTACAATGCCCATGTAAAATCAAGTACGACGAAGAACGCTTTGAAGCTGAGCTAATTACATCTCATCATATGCAACGAGATACTTTAAATGCCAAATTGAAAGATATTTATATGAATCATCGAGACCGTCTTGATGTAGCTATGGCAGCAGATGATATTTGTACAGCAATAACTAATGGGGAACAAGTGAAAGGCCTTTACCTTTATGGTCCATTTGGGACAGGTAAATCTTTTATTCTAGGTGCAATTGCGAATCAGCTCAAATCTAAGAAGGTACGTTCGACAATTATTTATTTACCGGAATTTATTAGAACATTAAAAGGTGGCTTTAAAGATGGTTCTTTTGAAAAGAAATTACATCGCGTAAGAGAAGCAAACATTTTAATGCTTGATGATATTGGGGCTGAAGAAGTGACTCCATGGGTGAGAGATGAGGTAATTGGACCTTTGCTACATTATCGAATGGTTCATGAATTACCAACATTCTTTAGTTCTAATTTTGACTATAGTGAATTGGAACATCATTTAGCGATGACTCGTGATGGTGAAGAGAAGACTAAAGCAGCACGTATTATTGAACGTGTCAAATCTTTGTCAACACCATACTTTTTATCAGGAGAAAATTTCAGAAACAATTGAATTTTAAAATGATTGGTGTATAATGAATACAAATCTAAATCGTTTAAATGATTGAAGACAAGATGATCTAATCAATATTACACAGAAAGCCATTGTTTGATGAGAATATGGTTAATAAATTAGATGATTACTACTTCATTTATGGTATTTGTAATGAATACCCGGATCAAGACCGTTATCTTAAGCAGAGATATTTAATACATAAATTGTATTAGATAACTAGGGTGGTACCACGACGATCTCGTCCCTTGTATAGGGGCGGGATTTTTTGTTTTTTTTCAGACATAAATGTTTGTTGGTGTCATAAATTCCCTGTTTATTGTTAATAGGTTTAATGTTAAAACGATGATTGTTGTTCAATTTTTTAACGAGGTCAGATAAAAGTATTTATAAAGCAAATAGGAGGGTTTAACATGGAACAAATTAATATTCAATTTCCAGATGGTAATAAAAAGGCGTTTGATAAAGGTACTACTACTGAAGATATAGCACAATCAATTAGTCCTGGATTACGTAAAAAAGCTGTTGCCGGCAAATTTAACGGGCAACTTGTAGATTTAACTAAACCGCTTGAAACTGATGGATCAATTGAAATTGTGACACCAGGTAGTGAAGAAGCGTTAGAGGTATTACGTCATTCTACTGCACATTTAATGGCACACGCGATTAAAAGGTTATATGGTAATGTTAAATTTGGTGTAGGTCCTGTAATAGAAGGTGGATTCTACTATGACTTCGACATTGACCAAAACATCTCATCTGATGACTTTGAACAAATTGAAAAAACAATGAAACAAATCGTTAACGAAAATATGAAAATCGAACGAAAAGTGGTTTCACGAGATGAAGCGAAAGAGTTATTCAGCAATGATGAATACAAATTAGAATTAATCGACGCGATTCCTGAAGATGAAAATGTAACATTATATAGTCAAGGTGATTTTACTGATTTATGTCGTGGAGTTCACGTTCCATCAACAGCTAAAATTAAAGAGTTTAAACTATTATCTACAGCAGGTGCATACTGGCGTGGAGATAGTAACAACAAAATGTTACAACGTATATACGGTACTGCTTTCTTTGATAAAAAAGAATTAAAAGCACATTTACAAATGTTAGAAGAGCGTAAAGAACGTGATCATCGTAAAATTGGTAAAGAGTTAGAATTATTCACAAATAGCCAATTAGTTGGTGCTGGTTTGCCATTATGGTTACCTAACGGTGCAACAATTAGACGTGAAATTGAACGTTACATTGTTGATAAAGAGGTGAGCATGGGGTATGACCACGTTTATACACCAGTACTTGCTAATGTTGATTTATACAAAACATCTGGTCACTGGGATCACTATCAAGAAGATATGTTCCCACCAATGCAGTTAGATGAAACTGAATCTATGGTATTACGTCCAATGAACTGTCCACATCATATGATGATTTATGCGAATAAACCACATTCATATCGTGAATTACCTATCCGTATCGCTGAGCTAGGAACGATGCATAGATATGAAGCAAGTGGTGCTGTATCAGGATTACAACGTGTTCGTGGTATGACTTTAAATGATTCACATATCTTTGTTCGACCTGATCAAATTAAAGAAGAATTCAAACGCGTTGTAAACATGATTATTGATGTGTATAAAGACTTTGGTTTCGAGGATTATAGCTTTAGATTAAGTTATAGAGACCCTGAAGATAAAGAAAAGTACTTTGATGATGATGATATGTGGAATAAAGCTGAAAATATGCTTAAAGAGGCAGCGGATGAGCTTGGCTTATCGTACGAAGAAGCGATTGGTGAAGCGGCATTCTATGGTCCGAAACTAGATGTTCAAGTTAAAACAGCGATGGGTAAAGAAGAGACATTATCAACAGCACAACTTGATTTCTTATTACCAGAACGTTTTGATTTAACTTATATTGGTCAAGATGGTGAACATCATCGTCCAGTTGTTATTCATCGTGGTGTTGTATCAACAATGGAACGATTTGTAGCATTTTTAACTGAAGAAACTAAAGGTGCATTCCCAACTTGGTTAGCGCCAAAACAAGTTCAAATCATTCCAGTTAACGTTGATTTACATTATGATTATGCGCGCCAATTACAAGATGAATTGAAATCTCAAGGCGTTCGTGTAAGTATTGATGACCGTAATGAAAAAATGGGTTATAAAATTAGAGAAGCTCAAATGCAAAAAATACCTTATCAAATCGTAGTTGGGGATAAGGAAGTTGAAAATAATCAAGTGAATGTGCGTCAATATGGATCGCAAGACCAAGAAACAGTTGAAAAAGATGAATTTATCTGGAATCTAGTTGATGAAATTCGTTTAAAAAAACATAGATAGACAGTTGTCGCAATAAAATGCTTTGAAATTTTTATTGCGTATCAAGTTTCACAGGGTTGATTATGCGTGATGAATCCTGTATATTACAAGTTAGTTAAAATATTAAATTGAGTTAGAGGTTGCATGTTTAATTAGTAACTTGTCAGAAGTATTTATGGTACATAAGTTGAACAAGTGAAAGGTAAAGATGCCGAAATAGATATAAACCATAAATTATATCTATTGGGACAGTTTTCGAATAGGAACTGTACTGTCACAGAATGTGATGTGCTACCTTATATAGATAATTGCCAAAGTGGTTGCATATCTTAAAGGTATGTAGCCACTTTTTTACTTTTAATATCACTATGTTCTGTAAAAAAGGGTATGAAAGTGAATAAAGGTTATTTATTTCTTGGCCTCTAAAACATGGAAAGGGAGCTTATATGTCAAAAGTTCAAAATGAAAGTAACAATGTTGTCAAAAGGGGACTTAAAGATCGTCATATTTCTATGATTGCGATTGGGGGTTGTATTGGTACAGGTTTATTTGTAACTTCTGGTGGAGCAATTCATGATGCAGGTGCTTTGGGTGCATTAATAGGATACGCAATTATCGGAATAATGGTATTTTTCTTAATGACGTCACTTGGCGAAATGGCTACGTATTTGCCAGTATCAGGTTCATTTAGTACATATGCTACAAGATTTGTTGATCCATCTTTAGGGTTTGCGCTTGGTTGGAACTATTGGTTTAACTGGGTAGTAACTGTAGCAGCAGATATTACGATTGCAGCACAAGTCATTCAATATTGGACACCATTGCAAGGCATACCCGCTTGGGCATGGAGTGCGTTGTTCTTAGTTATAATTTTTAGTCTGAATTCGTTATCAGTTCGCGTCTATGGTGAAAGTGAATACTGGTTGGCATTGATAAAAGTGGTTACAGTTATTGTTTTCATTGCAATTGGTTTATTAACGATTGTCGGAATCATGGGTGGTCATGTTGTAGGATTCGAAATATTTAATAAAGGTGAAGGTCCTATTCTTGGTGGCAACTTAGGAGGAAGTTTATTATCAATTCTAGGTGTATTCTTAATCGCTGGTTTCTCATTCCAAGGTACTGAGTTAATTGGTATTACGGCTGGTGAATCAGAAAATCCTGAACGTGCTGTGCCGAAAGCAATTAAACAAGTATTCTGGAGAATTTTATTATTTTACATTTTAGCCATTTTTGTTATCGGTATGTTAATTCCTTATGATAGTAGTGCATTAATGGGTGGTAGTGATAATGTAGCAACGTCTCCATTCACATTAGTGTTTAAAAATGCTGGATTTGCGTTTGCAGCATCATTTATGAATGCAGTTATTTTAACGTCTGTGTTATCAGCAGGTAACTCAGGTATGTATGCTTCAACTCGAATGCTATATTCAATGAGTAAAGATAAATTAGCGTTTGAAGCATTTGGTAAAACAAATAAAAACGGTGTGCCATATATGTCGTTACTCGTTACAGCAATCATTGTAGTGATAATTTTCGTATTACAAAGCCTTACAAAAGGTGCATACGAATATATCGTTGCAGCAAGTGGTTTAACTGGTTTTATTGCTTGGGTAGGTATAGCAGTAAGTCATTATCGATTTAGAAGAGCATTTGATAAACAAAATTATGACAAATCTAAATTAAAATATACTGCTAAATTATTCCCATTCGGACCATTATTTGCTGGCTTTTTATGTATTGTAGTAATTATTGGTCAAGATGTTGACTTTATTAAAACAGGAGATTTTAATTTTAGTCGCTTCTTAATTACGTATATGGGAATCCCAGTATTTTTAGCATTCTTTATTTATCATAAGCTTCGATATAAAACGAAAAAAATTCCATTAGAACAAGTAGATTTACGTCAAGACGTGTCAATGGATGAAATAAAAGGTTAAAATAAAAATAATTACAGTTATAGTGTTGACTTAAATGTGAATTGTTGATATGATTAACAACGTTGAATACGAAACGAACCAAGTAGAAGCACCCGCTTCTCACCTGTAGCGACGCATAAAGCAGTTGGCAGGTTAATCACATTACACATAACTGTGTATAAGGAAGAGCGGGTATTTTATACCTGCTCTTCCTTTTTGCTTGGTGCAAATTTCGTAAAAATTTTGGAGGTGTCAACCATAGCAAAAGATCAAACTCAAATCAATGACAAAATTCGTGCAAAAGAATTACGTTTAATCGGTCAAGATGGTGAACAAATTGGTGTTAAATCAAAGCGTGAAGCTTTAGAAATGGCTGAACGTGTAGATTTAGACTTAGTGGTCGTTGCACCGAATGCGAAACCACCAGTTGCAAGAATTATGGATTACGGTAAATTCAAATTCGAACAACAGAAAAAAGAAAAAGAAATGAAAAAGAAACAAAAAATTATCAATGTTAAAGAAATTCGTTTAAGTCCAACAATTGAGGAACATGATTTCCAAACTAAGTTGAAAAACGGACGTAAATTCTTAACTAAAGGCGATAAATGTAAAGTATCTATTCGTTTCAGAGGGCGTGCCATTACGCATAAGGAAATTGGTCAACGTGTGCTAGAAAAATATGCAGATGAATGCAAAGATATAGCAACAGTTGAACAAAAACCTAAAATGGACGGGCGTCAAATGTTTATCATGTTAGCGCCAACAGCTGAAAAATAATTAAAGCTATTACAGGAGGACTTATATTATGCCAAAAATGAAAACTCACCGCGGAGCAGCTAAACGTGTTAAAAGAACTGCTTCAGGTCAATTAAAACGTTCAAGAGCTTTCACATCTCACTTATTCGCAAACAAGAGCACTAAACAAAAACGTCAATTACGTAAAGCTAGATTAGTGTCTAAGAGCGATATGAAACGTGTAAAACAATTATTAGCATACAAAAAATAAGAACAAATACAGAAATCGGTAGGAATTACCTAAGGAGGAATTTTTTATGCCACGAGTTAAAGGTGGAACAGTAACAAGAGCGCGTCGTAAAAAAACGATTAAATTAGCTAAAGGTTACTTCGGTTCAAAACATACATTATACAAAGTAGCTAAGCAACAAGTAATGAAATCAGGTCAATATGCTTTCCGTGACCGTCGTCAACGTAAACGTGACTTCCGTAAATTATGGATTACACGTATCAACGCAGCAGCTCGTCAACATGAAATGAGCTACTCACGTTTAATGAACGGTTTGAAAAAAGCTGGTATCGACATTAACCGTAAAATGTTATCAGAAATCGCAATTTCTGACGAAAAAGCATTTGCTCAATTAGTAACTAAAGCTAAAGATGCTTTAAAATAATAACACTTATAAAAAAGAGATGGCATTGTCATCTCTTTTTTATTTTTTAAAAAGCAAAATGCCACATTTAATCGCTAAAATATGACATATTTGCTAAAATGCATTTAAGAGAACAAACATTAAAGTGAGGAGTTTTATACGATGTCTAAATTTGATGAACAAATCATTGTAGTACCTAGAGAAATTATTTTTAATAATGAAAAGAATACTTTCAATGGGTTTTTAAATAAGAATAAACCAGAAGGTCAAAATATTTTTGATGCGCTAAGTCAATATGAAGTTAAGCGACGCGGCGATATGGAAGAGGATCCATCATATAAACAACTCATTTCTTATTGTTTACTTGAAAATGAGCATGGCGAGATATTAGTGTATGAACGATTATCTGGCGGTGGAGAAGCTCGATTGCATGGACAATCTTCAATAGGTGTAGGCGGTCATATGAATGATGTTCCAGGAGCAGAATCTATTAACGAAGTATTGAGAGTTAATGCACAGAGAGAATTAGGAGAAGAAGTAGGTTTAAGTGAGCAAGATTCACAAAATATGGAATATATCGGTTTTATTAATGACGATAATAATGAAGTGGGCAAGGTACATATTGGTGTTGTATTTAAAATCACTGTAAGTACGAATGATGTAGAAGCTAAAGAAACAGATACTTTACGAATAAAATGGGTTGAAAAAGGCATCATAGAGTCATATGATGATTTCGAAACGTGGAGCGCATTAATCCTTCAAGATTTATAATCAAACGAGGTGACATATATGTCAGATATTATTCAGTTTCCTAACTCTTCGAAAAAGTTATATAAAGATATAAAACGTGCTGAACAAGACCAAAACTATGACCTGATGTATGAATATATTGTGCAATATGAACGTCAATTTGAACTCACTGAAGAAATAGCAATGATGAAATGCCGTATGTTATATGAGACGGGGTCATTTCTTGAATTAAGAGAAGAAACAATTGTCTTATTGAAAACTGGCATACAACAATATGATGCATTGATGATTTATTACGTGAAAAGTTTGATTGGTTTGGGACAATATTTTGAAGCGGTAGAAGTAATTCATCAAATTATTGATGAAGTCAAAGATCACAAAACAAGAATGGCATTACATCCTCTTAAAGAATTTGCTAAGTCAAAATTAATTGAAGATGAAAAACGATTGACTCAGTCATTAACTGATTTTGATACGTTATCAATGAGGGAACAGACGCACTTGATTTTGAAGTTAATAGACAATGGTCATTTTCAATTTCAAGAAACGGTATTATATATATTAAAATCTAATACGTACAGTTATAACCTCATTAGTTTAATGATTGAGTATTTAAGGTTTGCAAATTGTACACAAGAACTGACAATTGAAAAGTATGGTATGGATGTAACTTTTGTACCAGCTAATTTAAATGGGCTAGAACATACAACACTGAAAGAAAAAGTTATACCTAACGTTATGGAAACATTAAATGATGGTGCATTACATATCGCTGAAGAAGCACACCATATTATGAATAATCACTCTATCATGATTTATCCAATTGATATTGAAACTTTGTTTGAAACGAATAAATGGATTAATGCATACGAATGTTATTTCAAAAATATGTTAGGACTTAAATGTGAATTACAAAGTATCGATGCATTTAATTTTATTCAGCAATTAGATTTGAATAATAATAGTTAAATTGTTGCAAAATAATACTCAGCATTTTAATATAGTTTTGACGAAAAAAGTTGATTTACAAATATATAAACGTTGTGATTTCAATGTTTGTATAGGGAATAGACCTATGATATAATAGGGAAGTTGAAAAAATAAATTAGTTAATCATGGAGGTATATATACATGACAGCAACTTGGGAAAAAAAGGAAGGTAACGAAGGTTTATTAACTGTTACTGTTCCTGCAGAAAAAGTAAACAAAGCGTTAGATCAAGCATTCAAAAAAGTGGTTAAACAAATTAACGTACCTGGATTCCGTAAAGGTAAAGTGCCACGTCCAATTTTTGAACAACGCTTTGGTGTAGAAGCATTATATCAAGATGCTATCGACATTTTATTACCAGATGCTTATGGTGAAGCAATTGACGAAACTGATATTAAACCAGTTGCACAACCAGAAGTAAGTGTTACTCAAATTGAAAAAGGTAAAGATTTCATTTTTGAAGCAACAGTTACAGTTGAGCCAGAAGTTAAATTAGGAGACTATAAAGGTCTTGAAATTGAAAAACAAGAAACTGAATTATCTGATGATGAGTTACAAGAAGCGATTGACCACAGCTTAGGACATTTAGCTGAAATGGTAGTTAAAGAAGATGGTGTTGTTGAAAATGGCGACACAGTTAACATTGACTTTAGTGGTTCAGTTGACGGAGAAGAATTCGAAGGTGGACAAGCTGAAGGTTACGATTTAGAAATCGGTTCAGGTTCATTCATACCTGGTTTCGAAGAGCAATTAGAAGGTATGAAAGTTGACGAAGAAAAAGATGTTGTCGTAACATTCCCAGAAGAATACCATGCTGAAGAATTAGCTGGTAAAGAAGCAACTTTCAAAACAAAAGTTAACGAAATTAAATTTAAAGAAGTCCCAGAATTAACAGATGAAATTGCTAATGAATTAGATGCAGAAGCAAATACAGTAGACGAGTACAAAGAAAACTTACGTAAACGTTTAGCTGAACAAAAAGCTACAGATGCTGAAAATGTTGAAAAAGAAGAAGCGATTACAAAAGCTACTGATAATACAACAATCGATATTCCTGAAGCAATGGTTAATACTGAATTAGATCGTATGGTGTCTGAATTTGCACAAAGAATTCAACAACAAGGTTTAGATTTACAAACGTACTTCCAAATCTCAGGTCAAGATGAAACTCAATTAAGAGAGCAAATGAAAGATGATGCAGAACAACGTGTTAAAACTAACTTAACTTTAACTGCGATCGCTGAAGCTGAAAAAATCGAAGCTACTGATGAAGATATCGATAAAGAATTAGAAAAAATGAGTAAACAATTTAATATCTCAGTTGAAGATATCAAAAATACTTTAGGTAATACTGATATCATTAAAAATGATGTTCGTATCCAAAAAGTTATCGATTTATTAAGAGATAACGCAAAGTTCGTTGAAGGAACTAAAGAAGATTAATCTTCATTAAATATTAAATTACAAAAATGAGTAGCAGATGCATAGCTTATGTATCTGCTACTATTCTTTAAGCAAAAAGTTTGTATGTTAATATGTTGCATTGTAATATCCAATCTAGTATAGTCTTTAACGAATAGGGGTGTAAAAAGAATGTTTAAATTCAATGAAGATGAAGAAAATTTGAAATGCTCTTTCTGCGGAAAAGACCAAGATCAAGTAAAAAAACTTGTAGCAGGAAGTGGTGTATATATTTGTAATGAGTGTATTGAATTATGCTCAGAAATCGTCGAAGAAGAATTAGCTCAAAACACTTCTGAAGCGATTACAGAATTACCTACTCCTAAAGAAATTATGGATCATTTAAACGAATATGTTATTGGTCAAGAAAAAGCTAAAAAATCTTTAGCTGTAGCTGTTTATAACCACTATAAGCGTATTCAACAATTAGGACCAAAAGAAGATGATGTTGAATTACAAAAAAGTAACATTGCATTAATTGGGCCAACAGGTAGTGGTAAAACATTATTAGCTCAAACCTTAGCCAAGACGTTGAATGTACCATTTGCAATTGCAGATGCGACAAGTTTAACTGAAGCTGGTTATGTAGGAGATGATGTTGAAAATATCTTGTTGAGATTAATTCAAGCAGCTGACTTTGACATTGATAAAGCCGAAAAAGGTATTATTTATGTAGATGAAATTGATAAAATTGCACGTAAATCTGAAAACACATCTATAACACGTGACGTTTCAGGTGAAGGTGTTCAACAAGCATTGCTTAAAATCTTAGAAGGTACGACTGCAAGTGTTCCGCCACAAGGTGGACGCAAACATCCAAACCAAGAAATGATTCAAATTGATACAACAAATATCTTATTTATTCTTGGTGGTGCCTTTGATGGTATTGAAGAAGTGATTAAGCGCCGTCTTGGTGAAAAAGTTATTGGTTTCTCAAGCAATGAAGCTGATAAATATGACGAACAAGCATTATTAGCACAAATTCGCCCAGAAGATTTGCAAGCCTATGGTTTGATTCCTGAATTTATCGGACGTGTGCCAATTGTAGCTAATTTAGAAACATTAGATGTAACTGCGTTGAAAAACATCTTAACGCAACCTAAAAATGCACTTGTGAAACAATATACTAAAATGCTGGAATTAGATGATGTGGATTTAGAGTTCACTGAAGAAGCTTTATCAGCAATTAGTGAAAAAGCAATTGAAAGAAAAACAGGTGCGCGTGGTTTACGTTCAATCATAGAAGAATCGTTAATCGATATTATGTTTGATGTGCCTTCTAACGAAAATGTAACGAAGGTAGTTATTACAGCACAAACAATTAATGAAGAAACTGAACCAGAACTATACGACGCAGAAGGCAATTTAATTAATAATAGTAAAACATCAGCTTAATCATTGATGTGTTATAAAAGTGAAAAGCTCCAATCAAAGTTGACGCTCAAATAGTTTAACTTTGATCGGAGCTTTTTTATAATGTATACCGAAAGGTTCAAATATTATATAATGGTAGAGTTGAAAGAGAATATAAAAAAGTGAGGATATAAAATGAAAGTTAATCCTAATAATATAGAATTAATCATTAGTGCAGTAAAAGAAGAACAATATCCAGAAACAGAATTGTCTGAAGTTGCACTGAGCGGTCGATCTAATGTAGGTAAGTCTACATTTATCAATAGTATGATTGGCAGAAAAAATATGGCACGTACATCACAGCAACCCGGCAAAACGCAAACGTTAAATTTTTATAATATAGATGAACAACTTATTTTTGTGGATGTTCCAGGGTATGGATATGCTAAAGTAAGTAAAACACAACGTGAAAAATTTGGGAAAATGATTGAGGAATATATAACTAAGAGAGAGAATTTGCAATTAGTTATTCAATTAGTTGATTTAAGACATGATCCAACACAAGATGATATCTTAATGTACAATTATTTGAAACATTTTGATATTCCTACTTTAGTTATATGCACTAAAGAAGACAAAATTCCAAAAGGTAAAGTTCAAAAGCATATTAAAAATATTAAGACACAATTAGATATGGACCCAGACGATACAATTGTAAGTTATTCATCAATTCAAAATAATAAACAACAACAAATATGGAATTTAATTGAACCGTATATTTCATAGTTTTTGTACGACAAAACTTATACAAAAATTTTAAAAATAATGTAAGCACGAAACTTTTAATTAGTACACAATTGATAACATTTTTCAACGTTCATCATTTTGTCAAAAACTCAAAAGTAAATTAGAAAGATTATAATTTATTTAAGCATCGTACTTAATTGGATTTTAAATTATGTTATAATATTTGTATTGTTAGTATATATGGGGGCGTTTCAAATGCATTTTATTGCAATTAGTATAAATCATCGCACAGCTGATGTTGCACTAAGAGAGCAAGTTGCTTTTAGAGATGATGCCTTACGAATTGCCCATGAAGATTTATATGAAACTAAATCTATTTTAGAAAATGTCATATTATCAACATGTAATCGAACTGAAGTATATGCTGTTGTTGATCAAATTCACACAGGTCGTTACTATATTCAACGATTTCTAGCTCGTGCATTTGGATTTGAAGTAGATGATATTAAAGCAATGTCAGAAGTAAAAGTGGGGGACGAAGCAGTAGAACATTTATTGCGTGTCACTTCTGGTTTAGATTCAATCGTACTTGGAGAAACTCAAATTTTAGGTCAAATAAGAGATGCATTTTTCTTAGCGCAAAGCACAGGTACGACAGGAACAATTTTTAATCATCTATTTAAACAGGCAATTACTTTTGCAAAAAGAGCACATAATGAAACAGATATAGCTGATAATGCTGTAAGTGTGTCTTATGCTGCGGTCGAGTTGGCGAAAAAAGTATTTGGCAAATTGAAAAGTAAGCAAGCTATCATTATTGGTGCAGGGGAAATGAGTGAATTATCACTATTAAATCTTCTTGGTTCTGGAATTACTGATATTACAGTAGTAAATAGAACAATTGAAAATGCTATGAAATTAGCAGCAAAGCATCAAGTGAAATATGATGAACTATCATCATTACCAAATTTACTTGAAAGTGCAGATATTGTGATTAGTTCAACGAGTGCACAATCTTATATCATTACAAATGAAATGATAGAAAGAATTGCAGAAAATAGAAAGCAAGATTCACTAGTATTGATTGATATTGCAGTTCCTCGAGATATTGAACCTGGTATTAGTGCCATCACAAACATCTTTAATTATGATGTTGATGACTTAAAAGGTTTAGTTGATGCAAACTTACGTGAGCGACAATTAGCGGCTGCAACAATTTCGGAACAAATTCCTGCAGAAATACATGCACACAATGAGTGGATTAGTATGTTGGGTGTTGTTCCAGTGATTAGAGCTTTACGTGAAAAAGCTATGGCAATTCAAGCAGAAACGATGGACAGTATTGATCGTAAATTGCCAGGGTTAAGCGAAAGAGAACGTAAAATTATATCTAAACATACAAAAAGTATCATCAATCAAATGTTGAAAGATCCTATTAAACAGGCCAAAGAATTAAGTAGTGATAAGAAAAGTAATGAAAAATTAGAGCTATTTCAAAATATATTTGATATCGAAGCTGAATGTCCTCATGAGCAAGCGAAGCAACAAAAAGAAAGCAAGGTCAAGGAAATTTCAGCGCGACGTATCTTTAGTTTTGAATAAGCATATTAATATGGTGATAATATGCAAGAAAACCTGTTTATTCGATTCAATGAAATTATATTATTAATATACTTAATCAGTATCATTTGCTATTTTTATGATTTTGTACAAAAAAGTCATAAGATTAGAAGTTTAGGCATATATTTATTGGGGATTGTTTGGGTTTTACAAACAATCTCTTTATCTATTTTTATTATACAAACTAGACATATTCCATTAGGGTCTATTTCAGATGTATTCTATACTTTAAGTTGGCTGATTATTTCAATCTCTTTAATTCTTAACCTTATCAAAGTATTGAATTTCTCTGTGTTTTTCTTGAATTTAATAGGGTTAACACTTTTAGGGATGAATACATTTCAACCGACACATTATACTAATAAGGTTCAGAAAATTGCTGTTGTAGACGAGTTACTGTTAGTCCATATCGGTCTAGCTGTGTTAAGTTATGTCTTCTTTGCCTTAGCTTTTGTCAATGCATTACTGTATATCATGCAATACCGTAATTTGAAGGAAAAACGTTTTGATCAAAAATACTTTAGAATTGGTAGCGTTGCTACACTTGAATCAATTGTGTTTTACTCAACGTTAAGTGGGTGGATAATTCTCATATTTAGTATTATTTTAGGTACACAGTGGGGTGTAATTTCAGTTGGTGAACGTATATTCATTGACCCGAAGGTAATACTCTCTTCAATTATTTCAGTATTATATGGAAGTTATATTTTACTTAGAATCAACAAATGGTTGAATTCAAGATATTTAATATACTATAACATTATTTTATTTTGCTTAAATATGATTAATTTATTTTTTGCAACACATTTTGTGAATTGAGAAAATAATCTAGAGCAATCCGTTCCTAGGAGGAATTGAACATGCGTAAATTAGTCGTTGGCTCCAGAAGAAGTAAATTAGCTTTAACACAAAGCCAGCAATTTATTGATAAATTAAAAGCTGTCGAGCCAAATCTAGAAATTGAAATTAAAGAAATTGTCACGAAAGGCGATCGTATAGTAGATAAACAATTGTCTAAAGTCGGAGGCAAAGGCTTATTTGTTAAAGAAATACAACATGAACTTTTTGAAAAAAATATCGATATGGCAATACACTCGCTTAAAGACGTACCAAGTGTAATTCCGGAAGGTTTAACATTAGGTTGTATCCCTGATAGAGAATTACCTTTTGATGCGTATATTTCTAAAACACATACACCACTATCCCAATTGCCAGAAGGCAGTATTATTGGTACTAGTTCATTACGTCGTGGTGCACAAATATTATCTAAGTATCCTAATTTAGAGATTAAATGGATTAGAGGTAATATAGATACACGATTAGAAAAGTTACAAACTGAAGATTATGATGCGATTATTTTAGCTGCAGCTGGTTTAAGAAGAATGGGCTGGTCAGATGATATTGTAACATCTTATCTTGATAGAGATACATTGTTACCTGCAATCGGACAAGGTGCTTTAGGGATAGAATGTCGTAGTGACGATGAAGAACTATTAACATTATTAAGCAAAGTACATAATGATGAGGTTGCAAAATGTGTGACTGCTGAACGAACGTTTTTAGCAGAAATGGATGGTAGTTGTCAGGTGCCAATCGCAGGATATGCTACAATCTCAGATCAAAAAGAAATCGAATTTACAGGTTTAATTATGACCCCAGATGGTAAAGAACGATTTGAATATACAATGAACGGAACAGATCCGGTTGAGTTAGGCAAAACAGTGAGTAACAAATTAAAAGAGCAAGGTGCTTATGAAATTATAAAACGCTTAAATGAACAACATTAAATAATGGAGTGACGTTTAAATATGAAGCCAGTTGTAGTTATGACACAAACAAATGACATGCAAAGTGATTTAGTATCAATTATTCACAAACCCTTTATTGATATAAAGCCACTAAATTTTGATATTCATTTGTTAAATCAACGCTATGACTGGCTTATTTTTTCATCTAAAAATGCTGTGAAATTCTTTTATAAATATCTAAAAGGAATTAATGTTGATAACATTGCTGTGATAGGAAGTAAGACAGCGCAATATTGTGAATCACTTGGCATTCGAGTTGATTTTATGCCAAACGACTTTTCTCAAGAAGGATTTTTAAAATCATTTAATCAAACTAACCAAAAAATACTTTTGCCTTCGAGTGAATTGGCGAGACCATTGTTATTAGCAGCGTTATCTAAAGATAATGAAGTTGTTAAAATAGATTTATATACTTCAGTGCCTAACAAACAAAATATACAAGATGTTAAAGAAATGATAGAACATCAACAAATCGATGCATTAACATTTTCAAGTTCGTCGGCAGTACGTTATTATTTTAATGAAGGATTTGTACCAAAATTCAAGTCGTATTTTGCTATTGGAGAACAAACAGCACGGACCATTAAATCATATCAACAACCAGTAACAATTGCAGAAATTCAAACACTCGAATCACTAATTGAAAAGATTTTAGAAAGTAGGGGCTAAAAATGAAATTTGATAGACATAGAAGATTGAGATCATCAGCGACAATGAGAGATATGGTTAGAGAGAATCATGTAAGAAAAGAAGATTTAATATATCCAATTTTTGTAGTTGAAAAAGACGATGTGAAAAAAGAAATTAAGTCATTGCCAGGTGTATACCAAATCAGTTTGAATTTACTTGAAAGTGAATTAAAAGAAGCTTATGACTTAGGCATACGTGCCATTATGTTTTTCGGTGTTCCAAACTCAAAAGATGATATAGGTACTGGTGCATACATTCACGATGGTGTTATTCAACAGGCAACACGTATTGCTAAAAAAATGTATGATGACTTATTAATTGTTGCAGACACTTGTTTATGTGAATATACTGATCATGGTCATTGTGGCGTGATTGATGACCATACACATGACGTTGACAATGATAAATCATTGCCACTGCTTGTCAAAACAGCAATTTCTCAAGTGGAAGCTGGTGCTGATATTATTGCGCCAAGTAATATGATGGATGGTTTTGTTGCTGAAATTCGTCGTGGATTAGATGAAGCCGGCTATTACAATATTCCTATAATGAGTTATGGTGTCAAATATGCATCAAGTTTCTTTGGACCTTTTAGAGATGCAGCAGATTCAGCACCATCATTTGGGGATAGAAAAACGTATCAGATGGACCCTGCTAACCGTTTGGAAGCACTTCGTGAATTAGAAAGTGATCTTAAAGAAGGGTGCGACATGATGATTGTTAAACCTGCTCTAAGTTATTTAGACATAGTTCGAGATGTTAAAAATCATACGAATGTTCCAGTTGTTGCATATAATGTGAGTGGAGAATATAGTATGACTAAAGCAGCGGCACAAAATGGTTGGATAGATGAAGAACGTGTCGTTATGGAACAAATGGTTTCAATGAAACGTGCAGGTGCTGATATGATTATTACGTATTTTGCAAAGGACATTTGTCGCTATTTAGATAAATAAGGTTTTATATGTATGATTTTCCATAAACTATAGGAGGAATTTACTTTATGAGATATACGAAATCAGAAGAAGCAATGAAGGTTGCTGAAACTTTAATGCCTGGTGGTGTAAATAGTCCAGTACGCGCATTTAAATCAGTAGATACACCAGCAATTTTTATGGATCACGGTAAAGGTTCAAAAATTTATGATATCGATGGTAACGAGTATATCGACTATGTACTAAGTTGGGGACCACTTATTTTAGGACATAGAGACCCTCAAGTTATTAGTCATTTACATGAAGCAATTGATAAAGGTACAAGTTTTGGTGCATCAACATTACTTGAAAATAAATTGGCGCAGCTCGTTATTGACCGAGTACCTTCAATAGAAAAAGTGCGTATGGTGTCATCTGGTACAGAAGCTACATTGGATACTTTAAGATTAGCACGTGGTTATACTGGCAGAAATAAAATTGTGAAATTTGAAGGTTGCTATCATGGTCATAGTGATTCGTTATTAATCAAAGCTGGTTCTGGGGTGGCAACATTAGGATTGCCGGATTCTCCTGGTGTGCCTGAAGGTATTGCTAAAAATACAATTACAGTTCCATACAATGATTTAGATGCACTTAAAATCGCTTTCGAAAAATTTGGAGACGATATTGCTGGTGTAATCGTAGAACCTGTTGCTGGTAATATGGGTGTCGTACCGCCGATTGAAGGTTTTTTACAGGGATTAAGAGATATTACGACTGAATACGGCGCATTGCTAATTTTCGATGAAGTAATGACTGGTTTCAGAGTCGGTTATCATTGTGCACAAGGTTACTTTGGTGTGACACCAGATTTAACTTGCTTAGGAAAAGTTATCGGTGGAGGACTACCTGTAGGTGCTTTTGGTGGTAAAAAAGAAATCATGGATCATATAGCACCATTAGGAAATATTTATCAAGCGGGTACGTTATCAGGAAATCCTCTTGCAATGACAAGTGGTTATGAAACGTTAAGCCAATTAACGCCAGAGACATATGAGTATTTTAATATGTTAGGCGATATACTTGAAGACGGTTTAAAGCGTGTATTTGCTAAACACAATGTACCAATAACTGTAAATAGAGCAGGTTCAATGATTGGTTATTTCTTAAATGAAGGACCTGTAACCAATTTTGAACAAGCGAATAAAAGTGATTTGAAATTATTTGCAGAAATGTATCGTGAAATGGCAAAAGAAGGTGTGTTTTTACCACCATCTCAATTTGAAGGTACATTCTTATCTACGGCACACACGAAAGAAGATATTGAAAAAACGATTCAAGCATTTGATACGGCTTTAAGTCGTATTGTAAAATAAATATACGGACAAATTGAGAGCCTGAACTTTGTTCAGGCTCTTTTTAAATGTATATCAGGCATGGGCGGCGACTTGATAGTGAAAGTCCATATATGCTTTGTAGTCAAAACTGCTAGCGGATATTGTTATCTTAACAAACGTGAAGCTCAAGCAGCAATTTAGTCATTTTATTTTTTATTGAAAGAAGTGGAAAACATGACAATGATATATAGAAATAATTTCATTGTGTTCGTTTTATCATTTTTTATTAGTATTCTACTGTATTCATCACACGTATTACTCCCATTTATGTTTGGTCCTATTATCGCATCAATCATTTGTGTGAAAGTTTTCAAACTTGATATTAAATGGCCATTCTTACTGAGTGAATTAGGTATTGTACTATTAGGTGTGCAAATCGGATCAACGTTTACGAAAAATGTCGTTATGGATATTAAAGACAATTGGCTTTCGATTATTGTTGTATCTATTTCGATATTATTAATTGCAATAGTAATGGCATTTATTTTTAAAAAAATTGCACGTATTAATACGGAAACAGCTATTTTAAGTGTTATACCAGGAGCACTAACACAAATGCTGGTCATGGCTGAACAAGACAAACGTGCTAATTTGTTAGTTGTTAGCTTAACGCAAACATCACGAATTATATTTGTTGTTGTTTTAGTACCGTTCATTTCATATTTTTTTCATGATGGTAACATGCATGCGAATGGAAAGTTAACAAAAGTCTTGCCTTTATCACAAGTATTAAACATAGGGCAAATAGTTATTTTAGCGATAGCTATCTTTATAGTTTATCTAATTATGTCTAAAATAAAGTTTCCAACATTTCAATTATTAGCACCACTCATTGTATTAATTGTTTGGAATTTTTCTACAGGTTTAACATTTACACTAGATCATTGGTTGTTGAACATGGCACAACTAATATATATGATTAGAATTGGAGTTCAAATTGCGCATTTATTGTCAGATTTAAAAGGTAGACTAGCAATCGCAATTACAATTCAAAATATTATGTTGATAATTGGTGCGCTAATCATGGTTTATATCATACATTTCTTTGATAATAATCCTATTAATGAATTGTTTCTTGGTGCAGCACCAGGAGGGGTTAATCAGATAGTTTTAGTTGCATTAGCTACTGGTGCCGATGTTGCTATGATTACGAGTTATCATATTTTCCGAATCTTTTTCATCCTATTTATTATTGCACCAGGAATTAATTACTTTTTAAAATATCGTTCGAATAAGCGTGAAGATTAGAAACTATCATCCATCTAAGTTGAATTATGCTTAGGATAGAATTCATTATTAAGGTTTAAGCAAAGGTTGTACATCTATTTTTAGATTAAGATATCTAATATTAGCAGAGCATTAACTTGGAACTTTAACTTATGATTTGAATAAATTTTCACATTAAAAAACGAGACAGTCTATTAGTTAAAAATAGATGATGTCTCGTTTACTTTATGATGCTATAGCAAATTAATTATGTTTAGGCTTTGATGGACAATCTTGTAAATGTGCATCATATAAACCGGCTGCTTCTAAAAACGAAAATACTGTTACTGGACCTAAAAATTTAAACCCGTATTGTTTTAAATCTTTAGATAGTTGTGTTGCAGTATCATCAACTGTGATACGATCAGAAGCATGTTCATACTGCAAATCTTTAGGCTTACCATTTACATATGACCATAAAAATTTACTAAAACTACCATATGCTTGTTCAATTTTTAAATACCCTTGAGCTTGATTAACAATTGCTTCTAATTTTTTACGATGATGAACGATATTTGGAAAAGTCATTAAGCGGTCGATATCTTGAGCGGTCATTTGTGCTACCTTTTCTGGTTCGAAATCATAAAATGCTTCTTCATAGGCTTCTTTCTTTTTTAAAATAGTTAACCAAGATAGCCCAGCATGTTGTGATTCTAATGCTAAAAGTTTAAACAATGCCTTGCTATCATAGAGCGGTTGTCCCCATACATGATCATGATAGTCTAAGTAGACTGGATCTTTAGTTCCAAATGCGCATTCATTCATTTTATTCCCACCTATACATTGACTTATTTTGTCAATCATTATACTATAAGTTAAGAGTTTAATATAGGATTTGGGAAGAGTAAGTTCAAATTATTTTAAAGAGAGCATATGATTTGGTGTGAGTATGTAAATGATTTTTACTGAAGGTAGCCCACAGAGTATCTTAGCTGAACGTGATTAATAGTAGGCTAAGACGTGTTTGAGCGTTAATCATAATCTAGAGTGCTTGAAGAGATGAAGCATTTCAAATTTCACGATGATAGTATTGGTATGATTATTCCAATTATGTTAAAAGAGTGAATTTGATATTAATCATCCTTCTTGAATATAGGTGGTACCACGGAATATCCGTCCTATTTGTATATAGGATGGATATTTTTATTTTTTTAGGAGGTATAGCAAATGGAAATGAAACCAAAATATGATCCTCGTGAAGTTGAAGCGGGACGTTATGAAGAATGGGTAAAGAATGGTTATTTTAAATCGTCAGAAGATAAATCAAAAGAAACATATACTATTGTTATCCCGCCACCAAATGTGACTGGCAAATTACATTTAGGACATGCATGGGATACAACTTTACAAGATATCATTACACGTATGAAACGTATGCAAGGATACGATACGTTATACTTACCAGGTATGGATCATGCTGGTATTGCGACACAGGCAAAGGTAGAAGCTAAATTAAATGAACAAGGAATAACTAGATATGATATTGGTCGTGAAAAGTTTTTAGAACAGGCATGGGATTGGAAAGAAGAGTATGCGTCATTTATTCGTGCGCAATGGGCTAAATTAGGTCTAGGTTTAGATTATAGTAGAGAACGTTTTACTTTAGATGAAGGTTTAAGTAAAGCAGTTAAAAAAGTTTTTGTTGATTTATACAATAAAGGAATTATTTATCGTGGCGAACGTATTATAAATTGGGATCCTAAAGCACGTACAGCTTTATCTGATATTGAAGTAATACATGAAGATGTTCAAGGTGCGTTTTATCATTTTAAATATCCTTACGCTGATGGTGAAGGTTTTATTGAAATTGCAACAACAAGACCAGAAACGATGTTAGGTGATACAGCGATTGTTGTTAACCCTAATGACGAACGATACAAAGATGTAATCGGTAAAACTGTTATATTACCAATCGTAGGACGCGAACTGCCTATTTTAGCAGATGAGTATGTTGATATAGACTTCGGTTCTGGTGCTATGAAAGTGACACCAGCACATGACCCTAATGATTTTGAAATTGGTCAAAGACATCAATTAGAAAATATTATCGTTATGGATGAAAATGGTAATATGAACGACAAAGCGGGTAAATACGAAGGTATGGACCGTTTTGATTGTCGTAAACAGCTAGTTAAAGATTTAAAAGAACAAGATTTAGTTATCAAGATTGAAGATCATGTTCATTCTGTAGGTCATTCAGAACGATCTGGCGCTGTTGTTGAACCATATTTATCAACACAATGGTTTGTGCGCATGGAAGACTTAGCGAAACGTTCATTAGATAACCAAAAAACAGATGATCGTATTGATTTTTATCCGCAACGTTTCGAACATACATTTAACCAATGGATGGAAAATATTAGAGATTGGACGATTTCAAGACAATTATGGTGGGGTCATCAAATTCCGGCTTGGTATCATAAAGAAACAGGCGAAATATATGTTGGAGAAGAAGCGCCAACTGATATTGAAAATTGGCAACAAGATGAAGATGTATTAGATACGTGGTTCTCAAGTGCTTTATGGCCTTTCTCTACGTTAGGTTGGCCTGATTTAGAAAGTGAAGACTTTAAACGATACTACCCAACAAATGCCTTAGTTACAGGTTACGATATTATCTTTTTCTGGGTAGCACGCATGATATTCCAAGGCTTAGAATTTACAGATCGTCGTCCATTTAATGATGTATTATTACACGGTTTAGTTCGTGCTGAAGACGGGCGTAAGATGAGTAAATCATTAGGTAATGGTGTGGATCCAATGGATGTTATTGACGAATACGGTGCTGATAGCTTGCGTTACTTCTTAGCAACAGGTTCATCTCCAGGACATGATTTAAGATACTCAACTGAAAAAGTTGAGTCAGTGTGGAACTTTATCAATAAAATCTGGAATGGGGCACGTTTCAGTTTAATGAATATCGGTGAAGACTTTAAAGTTGAAGATATCGATTTAAGTGGTAACTTATCATTAGCAGATAAATGGATTCTAACACGTTTAAATGAAACGATTGCAACAGTTACTGATCTAAGTGACAAATATGAATTCGGCGAAGTTGGACGTGCATTATATAATTTCATTTGGGATGATTTCTGTGATTGGTACATTGAAATGAGTAAAATTCCAATGAATAGTAATGATGAAGAACAAAAACAAGTTACACGTTCAGTATTGAGTTATACTTTAGACAATATTATGAGAATGCTACATCCATTCATGCCATTTGTAACAGAGAAAATATGGCAAAGTTTACCACATGAAGGTGACACAATTGTTAAAGCTTCATGGCCAGAAGTGCGTGAATCATTGATTTTTGAAGAAAGTAAACAAACAATGCAACAACTTGTTGAAATCATTAAATCTGTAAGACAATCACGTGTAGAAGTAAATACGCCATTGTCTAAAGAAATACCTATTTTAATTCAAGCTAAAGATAAAGAAATTGAAACAACTTTATCACAAAACAAAGATTATTTAATCAAATTCTGTAATCCTAGTACCTTAAATATTAGAACTGACGTGGAAATTCCTGAGAAAGCAATGACATCAGTTGTAATTGCAGGTAAAGTGGTATTACCATTAGAAGGGCTAATTGATATGGATAAGGAAATCAGCCGTTTGGAAAAAGAATTAGCTAAACTTCAAAGCGAATTAGATAGAGTAGATAAAAAGCTCTCTAATGAAAACTTTGTAAGTAAAGCACCTGAAAAGGTTATAAATGAAGAAAAACGTAAAAAACAAGATTATCAAGAAAAATATGATGGTGTGAAGGCAAGAATTGAACAATTAAAAGCATAGGAGTTAGTAACAATGAATTACCTAGAGAGCTTGTATTGGATACACGAAAGAACTAAATTTGGCATCAAACCAGGTGTTAAACGTATGGAATGGATGCTAGCACAATTTAATAATCCTCAAAATAACATTAAGGGTATTCATGTAGGTGGCACAAATGGTAAAGGCTCTACAGTTGCTTACCTTAGAACAGCTTTAGTTGAAAATGGTTATGAAGTAGGTACATTTACGTCGCCGTTTATTGAAACATTTAATGAACGAATTAGTCTAAATGGTGTGCCAATATCAAATGACGCTATTGTAGAATTAGTATCACGTATTAAACCAGTAAGTGAAATGATGGAACGTGAAACAGATTTAGGTGTTGCAACTGAATTCGAAATAATCACAGCGATGATGTTTTTATATTTTGGTGAAATACATCCTGTTGATTTTGTCATTGTTGAGGCTGGATTGGGTATAAAGAACGATTCGACAAATGTCTTTACACCGGTTTTATCAATCTTAACTAGTATCGGTCTAGACCATACAGATATTTTAGGTGGTACTTATCTAGATATTGCTAGGGATAAAGGCGCGATTATAAAGCCTAACGTTCCAGTGATATATGCTGTTAAAAATGAAGATGCATTAAAATATGTTCGTGAACGCGCAATTGAACAACATGCAAAGCCAATTGAATTAGATAGAGAAATTGTTGTTGTATCGCAAAATGATGAATTTACTTACCGTTATAAAGATTATGAATTAGAAACAATCATTTTAAGCATGTTAGGTGAACATCAGAAACAAAATGCTGCATTAGCCATAACAGCTCTTATTGAATTAAATGAACAAGGATTAATTGAATTAGATTTCAATAAGATGATAGACGGTATTGAATCAGTTCGTTGGACTGGACGTATTGAGCAGGTGCATGACAAACCTTTAATCATTTTGGATGGCGCACATAATTCAGAGAGTATAGATGCTCTAATTGATACAATTAAACAGTACCATGATAAAGAAAAAGTAGATATTTTGTTCTCAGCAATAAACGGAAAACCGATTAACGAGATGGTCAAACATTTAAGTTTAATTGCGCATACGTTTTATGCAACTGAATTTGATTTTCCGAAAGCGTTACGCAAAGAAGAAATTGTAGGTAGTATTGAAAATGATGAAATACAATTAGTAGATGACTACGTTGAATTTATAAAAAATTATCAAGGTGATACATTAGTAATTACCGGTAGTCTGTATTTCATAAGTGAAGTTAAATCAAAATTAGACTTTGAAGCATTATAAAACTAAAACTAAAATAGCCATGAAGAATCTATTTAATCAATAGGTAGAGCTTCATGGTTATTTTTTATGCTCTAAATCGTATGTGTTTATAAGGTTCAATTTCTTGCCATTATTAATTTTGCCGAGCAGTAATGGGTTGTTAAAGTATCCATCAATTATGCTTAGCAATATTGAAAAATTTAAATGAAAAAGCGGTTCAATTCTTGAAAAATAGTGTATATTTACATTTTGGTAATAACTAACTATAATTTACATAAGGAGGTTGTCATTTGGTAGTATTGTTATCTTATAGTTGCAGTTGTATTTTTAGTTTTCTATATCAATTTATATCTATAGAAGAAACGTCATTTGATTATTTACATAGAAGATCGAAATGTGATTATTGTAATTCGTCACTCAAATGGTATGAATTAATGCCGATTATTAGTTTTTTATTATTAAAAGGGCGATGTCGAAACTGTCGAAAGCGTATTTCCCTAACACATTTCTTAGGGGAAACCTTTGCTTTAATACCTATCGTCTTTATTAAGTATGATTTCACATACGTAAATGCTACGCTATTTATAACTACATATGTTTTTCTGCTTATTTTTACTATGACCGATATCACTTCTTTAATGTTAGATTGTCGCTTAATTATAATTTATTGTATCGTTTCTCTCTCGTTAAGTATGATTTATCCAGTAGCTTTTATCATTATTAGTATGACCACGCATATATTCTACTTTTTATTTCGGGCATATATTGGTTATGGTGACGTTTTACTAATATCTGCACTTTCTTTGTTTTTCCCTCTCCAATTCACTATATATGTCATTTTATTTACATTTGTCATTGCTGGTTTAGTTGCTTTAATTACCATGATATTTAAGCCGATTAAACTATTACCCCTTGTTCCATTTATATTTATTTCCTTTTTTATCAATTCACTTTTTTATAATGATATCCATCAATTTTTAGGAGGCGTATATTTTTGAAAATTAAAGAAATGGTAACTTCAGAAATGCCAAGAGAACGTTTGTTAAGCCATGGTGCAAAAAGTCTTTCGAATACAGAATTATTAGCTATATTAATTAACACCGGAAGAAAAGGATTCTCGAGCATAGACATTAGTAATGAACTGCTTAAATCTGCTTCGAATCTGAATGAATTGAAAAAATCTTCAATTAACGATTTGATAAAAGTTAAAGGGATTGGATTACAAAAAGCAATTACTTTAAAAGCAGCATTTGAGTTAGGGGAAAGGATGGGGAGAAGAGCTGAAAATAATCGTATAAAAATAACGCAACCAAGTGATGTTGCTGATTATATGATTCCAACAATGAAAGATTTAACACAAGAACATTTTGTCATTTTATTGTTAAATTCAAAAAATGTAGTGATTAAAGAAACCTGTGTTTTTAAAGGTACATTAAATAGTTCGATTGTACATCCACGTGAAATTTTTAGTATTGCGGTGAGAGAAAATGCCAATGCAATCATCGCAGTTCATAATCATCCATCCGGTGATGTAACGCCCTCACAAGAAGATATCATAACAACAATGAGGTTGAAGGAGTGTGGTTTGATTTTAGGGATAGATTTATTGGATCATATTATAATCGGTGATAATAGATTTACCAGTCTTGTAGAAGCGGGTTACTTTGATGAAAATGATTGAAGTTGATAGAATTAATGACGTATCTTGTGTATAATACCTACGAAGTACTTTCATTGGAGGAAAAATAGTGACTCTATTTATTATTATCGGGGTTCTCGTGCCAATGGTTTATACCATGCAGTTAAATATTAAAAATGAACCTGTAACAAAGCGCAATCTATTAATAACATTAGCTTTATCTACGTTAGGTATTTTAGTAACCGCGTTTGCAGGTGTGATCGTTACGAAACAAGCTTTTTCTTTATTAAGTGTAGCAATCGGCTCAATTTTTACTGGAATCGTTTGGGGTCTTTTACTAAGTGGTAGCTACGCGCTGATACGATTTTTATCTAACGCATTTGGGCGTAAGTAATAGTAATCTGTTCATCAAGTAGTATCCGTGCTTGAAACCAAATTAAAACTCCTAATGTGGAACTAGTTAAAAAATTCTAAACTAGTACATTAGGAGTTTTGTTATGCAGAATAAATTTAATTGTTAAATTGAAAGTGCGGTAAAAACCCACTATTTATTTGAAAAAAATCGAGCAACCAAATTAAACCTTGATATCCTAAGTAAATACATAATAAAACAAGTCCGACATAAATTAAAAATCGCAAAATAGAAAGTCCAACTCTAAAAAGGAGGATGACTAATAGTGCTATTAAAATAATTGTTAGTATACTCAATGCTACAAACCTCCTCATACGCTTTTAAATCATAACAAAATTATAAGCTATTTTAAATGAACGTGCATCAGTCCTAAGATATATCATGATTAAGGCTGAAGACTGAGGAAAATATACATAATAAAATATATAATTAGATGAAGACATTGGAGGCGAACTATGAGATTGATATTTAGTATGATTAAAAACATTATAGCAGTAATAGCAATTGTGATAATTGTTTATATCGCCTTGAAATACGCACCTTTTTTAAAAGAACAAGATTGGAATCCTGTAAATCACGATAATGATCAAATGAATCAAGTTACGCAACCCACTAATGATGCCCAACATGTTTATGTAAGTGGTGAGAAATATTCATTAAAAGAAAATGATTTAATAAAGAATGTACCATTAAGCCAAATTAAAAATGTATTTAAAATGATAGATAAACAAGAGTTTATGGCTGTGTCTGGAATGAATCGCATGGCTTATAATGATCAATATATTATAGGTCAAAGAGGAGATGAATTTATTCTTTATAAATTTGGAGATGAGTCAATGCGTGTTTACAATACTGAATTTGAAATGCAACAAGACTTAAATGAATTAGGGCAAAATTTACAACTAAAACCTGAAAATGCTTATCAATAGGAAATTATTGCATAAGAAATATATTTTAGTTATCCTGTCACTAGAATAAATTTAAAAGGTTGGTGTAGTTCAAATGGCAGAACAATCAAAACAGAAACAAGCTAATGAACAACAAAAGGCCCAGAACTTATTCGCACGTTGGAGACAACTTCAGAATTCGAACAGTGAATCCTCGAACGATACAAACAAATAATTTTAAAATTTAAATCGATTATTTAAACTACTAGTGACTGGAATGTTTGCTAGTAGTTTTTTTGTTTTTAAAATGCCACAAATTTTTTACGGAGTTGTTCATTTTCAAAGTAATTCGTAGTTAGTGCTTTATTTCATAATGGGAGTAATATAAAATAGAAAAGGATATACAATATTTTGACATAATAGAGGTGTTCTGGGTGCTTAAGTTTTTTAAAAATAACAAATTAATTGTTGTTTTATGTGCAATTATCGTTTTTATTGCATTAATTGGGCTGTCCATACGTTCACAATTTCAATCACCTCCTGAACAATATATAGGTGATTCTGTGTCTTTTGGACAACGAGTTGTGAGTTATCCAGTTAATTTTGTTGCTGGTACGATTGGGGACTTTTTTAAAAAAGGAGATTCTAAAGAATCTAAAAATAAGATTAGCCAGTTAGAATCTAAGAACCAACAATTAGAAGCGGAAAATGAAAAATTAAAAAAAGAGCTTGATTTAAAAGATATTTCAAAATTTGATCCTATTTCTACTACGGTTTTGGCAAGAAATCCGGATCAGTGGATGAATACAATTGTAATTGATAAGGGATCTAAATCAGGTATAACTTCAAATATGGCTGTGATGACATCACAAGGTTTTGTTGGAAGAGTTACTAAAGTTAATAAATTTTCTTCACAAGTTGATTTAATCTCAACTAATACACGTGCGGGTAAATTATCTGTAAATATACAACACGGTTCTAAAAATATATTTGGTTTAATTGATCGTTATGATGAAAAGAACTCAGAACTTGTAATTAGTGACATTAATAATAGAGATAATATCTCAAAAGGTGATAAAGTCGTTACAAGTGGATTAGCTGATCAACTACCAAGTAATTTATATATAGGAGAAGTGACTAAGGTTCAAAATGATCAATACGGCTTAGCTAAAGAAGTTAGGGTTAAGACTGGTGCAGACTTAACAGATTTGAGTCATGTTTATGTTGCAAAAAGAGATCCTAAAACAATTCCTGATGATGAAAGCAGGGATAAATAATGCGTACACTGTATTATTTTTTGATAGGTATTTTACTATTTTATATAGATACTGCAATTGGGCTTCTTATTCCAATGCACATAGGTAAGTTTGAACTTGTATTTGTACCACACCTTACATTTATGTATATTTTAATGATGGTAGTGTATCGTGGCTTTGGCGTATCATTATTGCTCAGCATATTTTTAGGCGTAATGACTGATGTATACTTTGGTAGTATTTATGGAGTGTACTTATTTGGCTATATATTGTTTTTAGCACTTATAGATCGATTCTTTAAAATTTTTTACAAAGATCATTCGATGTTATTCATTATTATATTAGCCAGCACCATATTATTAGAAGTCTATGTGGCATTAATATACGGTATGTTAGGATTCATTCAATTTGATATTATTCATTTTGTAGTCTTTAGATTATTGCCAACATTAATTATGAATTTTGTACTGTTGATTATGCTTTATCCGTTGATTATAAAGTTCCTTAAAAAAACAAACAATGACATTGACATGAAACATCGTCAATGGTAAGATGCAATAGTTGAGTAGTTATAAGTAGCTACATACAACCGCTCAAATATAGGTTCAAGAACATTTTTAATGAAGAAAGCGATTGTCAATCAAGGCGTTGAAGGAAGAAACGAGAAGAGTTTATGTTTATAAATGACTCGAGTTGCGACCGAAACAACGTAGAGTGCAAACGCTTGACTCAATAACGAAATGTCACCTATGTATGGCGTGACTTATTATACAGGAGGTGCAAAGTATGTTTGCTATTATTGAAACAGGTGGAAAACAAATCAAAGTAGAAGAAGATCAAGAAATCTTCGTTGAAAAATTAGACGTAAACGAAGGAGATACTTTTACATTTGATAAAGTATTATTTGTAGGTGGAGATTCAGTTAAAGTTGGAGCGCCAACAGTTGAAGGTGCAACAGTTACTGCTACTGTTAATAAACAAGGTCGCGGTAAAAAAATCACTGTATTCACATACAAACGTCGTAAAAATTCAAAACGTAAAAAAGGCCATCGTCAACCATACACTAAATTAACAATCGATAAAATCAACGCGTAATTATTATGATTACTGTTGATATTACAGTTAATGATGAAGGCAAAGTAACAGACGTTATTATGGATGGCCATGCTGACCATGGTGAATATGGTCATGATATCGTTTGTGCTGGAGCTTCAGCTGTATTGTTTGGTAGTGTTAATGCGATTATAGGATTGACATCTGAGAGACCAGATATCAATTATGACGACAATGGTGGTCATTTTCATATAAGAAGCGTTGATACAAACAACGATGAAGCGCAACTAATTCTTCAAACAATGCTTGTGTCTTTACAAACTATTGAAGAAGAATATAATGAGAATATTAGATTAAATTATAAGTGAGGTGCATTCCGATGTTAAAATTAAACTTACAATTCTTCGCATCTAAAAAAGGGGTAAGTTCTACAAAAAACGGACGTGACTCTGAATCAAAACGCTTAGGTGCTAAACGTGCTGACGGTCAATTCGTAACAGGTGGTTCAATTTTATATCGCCAACGTGGTACTAAAATTTACCCTGGTGAAAATGTAGGTCGTGGTGGCGATGATACATTATTCGCTAAAATCGACGGCGTTGTTAAATTCGAACGTAAAGGTCGCGACAAAAAACAAGTTTCTGTATATGCAGTAGCTGAATAATTTTGTCTAGTTAACACCAGAAGTGAATCTTCTGGTGTTTTTTACTTTTTATAAAATGTTTTTCATTATTATTTTCATTATGTTATTAAAAAATGGGAATTTTAGACGTTATACTAAATGTGCAACTGTATAAGAGCCCCTAATCGCTAAACTATAAGGGGGACAAAGGAATACAGTTGCAGCGTTTAAAGAATAAACTGTACCACAATTGGTGCTGAGAAATATAAGTATTTTAAAGCAAAGATTTATAAAAGCAACTGCATAAGAGCCCCTAATCGCTAAACTATAAGGGGACAAAAGAATAAAGTTGCAGTATAAAAAGCAAAAAAAGTATCATATTTGGTACTCGGAAATATCAGCAATTTGAGTAAAGTAAATTTAAAAGCAACTGCATAAGAGCCCCTAATTATTTACAATATATAAGGGGCTAAAAGGATTACAGTTGCAGTATAAAAAGCAAAAAAGTATCATGTTTGGTACTTGGAAATATCAGCAATTTGAGTAAAGTAAACTTAAAAGCAACTGCATAAGAGCCCCTAATCGCTAAACTATAAGGGGACAAAAGAATACAGTTGCAGTATAAAAAGCAAAAAAGTATCATATTTGGTACTCGGAAATATAAGTATTTTAAAGCAAAGATTTATAAAAGCAACTGCATAAGAGCCCCTAATCGCTAAACTATAAGGGGACAAAAGAATACAGTTGCAGTATAAAAAGCAAAAAAAGTATCATATTTGGTATTCGGAAATATCAGCAATTTGAGTAAAGTAAATTTAAAAGCAACTGCATAAGAGCCCCTAATTATTTACAATATATAAGGGGCTCTAATATGCTATAATTATTGGGAAAATGAAAATTATATGTAAAAGAGGTGAGATATATGTTTGTCGATCAAGTCAAAATATCTCTTAAAGCCGGTGATGGTGGTAATGGTATTACCGCATACAGAAGAGAAAAATATGTACCATTTGGTGGACCAGCTGGCGGTGACGGTGGTAAAGGTGCTTCAGTCGTATTTGAAGTGGATGAAGGTTTAAGAACGTTATTAGATTTTAGATATCAACGTCATTTTAAAGCAAGCAAAGGTGAAAATGGCCAAAGTAGTAATATGCATGGTAAAAATGCGGAAGATTTAGTATTAAAAGTTCCACCTGGTACAATTATTAAAAATGTTGAAACAGACGAAGTGTTAGCAGATCTTGTTGAAGATGGTCAAAGAGCTGTAGTAGCGAAGGGCGGTCGAGGTGGCCGAGGTAATTCACGTTTTGCAACACCTAGAAACCCTGCACCTGACTTCAGTGAAAAAGGTGAACCAGGTGAGGAATTAGATGTATCTTTAGAATTGAAATTATTAGCTGATGTAGGATTAGTAGGTTTCCCTAGTGTGGGTAAATCGACTTTATTATCTATCGTTTCAAAAGCTAAGCCTAAAATTGGGGCATATCATTTTACAACGATTAAACCAAATCTAGGTGTTGTTTCAACGCCTGATCAACGTAGTTTTGTTATGGCAGATTTACCAGGTTTAATTGAAGGTGCGTCTGATGGCGTTGGATTAGGACATCAATTTTTAAGACATGTAGAGAGAACAAAAGTTATTGTTCACATGATTGATATGAGCGGTTCTGAAGGTAGAGAACCTATTGAAGATTATAAAGTCATTAATCAAGAATTAGCCGCGTACGAGCAACGTTTAGAAGATAGACCTCAAATCGTAGTAGCTAACAAGATGGATTTACCTGAATCACAAGATAATTTAAACTTGTTTAAAGAAGAAATTGGCGAAGATGTGCCAGTTATTCCAGTTTCAACAATAACGCGTGATAATATTGATCAATTATTATATGCAATAGCAGATAAATTAGAAGAATATAAAGATGTTGACTTCACAGTTGAAGAAGAGGAGTCAGTTGGCATTAACCGAGTATTATATAAACATACACCGTCACAAGATAAATTTACAATTTCAAGAGATGATGATGGTGCTTATGTGGTAAGTGGTAATGCTATTGAAAGAATGTTTAAAATGACTGACTTTAACAGTGATCCAGCAGTACGTCGATTTGCTCGTCAAATGCGTTCGATGGGTATTGATGATGCACTTAGAGAACGTGGTTGTAAAAATGGTGATATCGTTAGAATTCTTGGCGGAGAATTTGAATTCGTTGAATAGGAGCGTAACATGATGGACAATAAAGATTATAAAAAGTTTTATTTAATTAGAGAAGATGTCTTGCCTGAATCCGTGGTTAAAACATTGAAGATTAAAGATGCCTTAAAAAGTGATCCGACATTGTCCATTTATGATGCCGTTAAACAGTTTGATCTATCTAGAAGTGCTTTTTATAAATATAGAGAAACGATATTTCCAGTAGACGATAAAATGCTTGACCATCGAGAATTTACATTAATTTTATATGTAACTGATATTGTGGGTATGTTGGCACGTGTACTAGATGTTATATCAAAGTTAGAACTATCTGTATTAACGATTCATCAAAGTATTCCAATGGAAGAAAAAGCAACAATAACATTATCACTGAATGCTAAATCTAAAGAAACTTCAGTAGAAGATGTTATTGGTGCTTTGAGAAATTTAGATTATGTATCAAAAGTAGAATTAATTAGTATGAGTATGTAAGGATGTGCCTATAATGTACGCGTATGTCAAAGGTAAGTTAACACATTTATATCCTACACACGTAGTTGTTGAAACTGCTGGTGTTGGTTATGAAATTCAAACACCAAATTCTTATCGTTTTCAAAAGCATCTAGATCATGAAGTTTTAATTCATACATCTTTAATTGTTCGTGAAGATGCACAATTATTGTATGGATTTAGTAGTGAAGAAGAGAAAGATATGTTCTTGAGTTTAATTAAAGTTACTGGTATTGGTCCGAAATCAGCTTTAGCTATTTTAGCGACAAGTACGCCTAATGAAGTAAAACGTGCCATTGAAAATGAAAATGATACGTATTTAACTAAATTCCCAGGAATTGGTAAGAAAACGGCAAGACAGATTGTCTTAGATTTAAAAGGTAAAGTGAAAATCACTGAAGAAGATAGCGATTCATTATTACAAGTAGACGCTACTTCGACGGTGCAAGATCAATTCGTGCAAGAAGCAATGTTAGCGTTAGAAGCATTAGGTTATTCTAAACGAGAGCTTGCAAAAGTTGAGAAAACGTTAAATAAAAATAAATATGACTCAGTTGATGAAGCTGTTAAGGCAGGTCTTCAATTAGTTGTATCTTAATTTTAAATAGATTAATAGGGGAAGTGTTGTCATGAATGAGCGTATGGTTGATCAATCAATGCATAGTGAAGAAACTGATTTCGAATTGTCGCTTAGACCTACGAGATTACGACAATATATTGGTCAAAATTCAATAAAAAGTAATTTAGAAGTATTTATTAAAGCGGCTAAACTTCGTCATGAACCATTAGATCATGTATTGCTTTTTGGCCCCCCTGGATTAGGTAAGACAACATTATCTAATATCATTGCCAATGAAATGGAAGTTAATATACGTACAGTATCAGGGCCTTCATTAGAAAGACCTGGTGATTTGGCTGCAATTTTATCAGGACTTCAACCTGGAGATGTTTTGTTTATTGATGAAATACACAGACTGAGTAGTGTTGTTGAAGAAGTGTTATACCCTGCAATGGAAGATTTCTTTTTAGATATTATCATTGGTAAAGGCGATGAGGCTAGAAGTATCCGTATCGACTTACCTCCATTCACTTTGGTAGGTGCAACAACGCGAGCTGGCAGCTTAACAGGTCCACTAAGGGATCGATTTGGTGTGCACTTAAGATTAGAATATTATAATGAATCAGATTTAAAAGAAATCATTATTAGAACAGCTGAGGTTTTAGGCACAGGTATTGATGAAGAAAGTGCCATTGAACTTGCTAAACGTTCTAGAGGGACTCCAAGAGTAGCAAATCGACTATTGAAGCGGGTAAGAGACTTCCAGCAAGTGAATGAAGATGAACAAATATACATTGAAACAACGAAGCACGCATTAGGTTTACTTCAAGTTGGTCAACACGGACTAGATTACATTGATCATAAAATGATGAACTGTATTATTAAGCAGTATAATGGTGGACCTGTTGGTTTAGATACGATTGCCGTAACAATTGGTGAAGAACGTATTACAATTGAGGACGTTTATGAGCCATTTCTTATTCAGAAAGGCTTTTTAGAACGTACGCCACGTGGCAGAAAAGCAACACCATTAGCTTATGAACATTTTGCAAAGTCGAATGAGGAGAGAGGATAACGTGAATATTGAAGAATTTGACTATGACTTACCAGAATCATTAATTGCTCAAACGCCTTTAAAAGATCGTGATCATAGTCGTTTATTAGTCATGGATAGAGAAACTGGTGAAATGAAACATTTACATTTCAAAGATATCATTGAGTATTTTAGACCTGGTGATACATTAGTGCTTAACGATACGCGAGTAATGCCAGCTAGACTTTTTGGTTTAAAAGAAGAAACTGGTGCAAAAGTTGAAATGTTAATGTTAACTCAAATTGAAGGTAATGATTGGGAAGTCTTACTGAAACCAGCTAAGCGTATTAAAGTTGGTAATAAATTGAATTTTGGTAATGGCAAAATTATAGCTGAATGCATAAAAGAAATGGATCAAGGTGGACGCATCATGCGTTTACATTATGAAGGTATTTTACAAGAAAGATTAGATGAATTAGGGGAAATGCCACTGCCACCATACATCAAAGAACGTTTAGATGATCCAGATCGTTATCAAACAGTTTACGCTAAAGAAAGTGGTTCAGCGGCAGCACCAACAGCAGGATTACATTTTACTGATGAGTTATTAATTGAAATTAAAAATAAAGGTGTTAATATCGCATTTGTTACATTACATGTTGGGTTAGGTACGTTTAGACCGGTGAGCGTAGACGATGTGAATGACCACGAAATGCATAGTGAATATTATCAAATGACACAAGAAACAGCTGATTTATTAAATGATACTAAGTCTAAAGGACATCGCATTATATCAGTTGGTACAACTTCAACACGTACACTTGAAACAATTCGACGCGATCATGATAAATTTGTTGAAACGAGTGGCTGGACTAATATATTTATTTATCCAGGATTTGATTTTAAAGCAATTGATGGCCAGATTACTAATTTTCATTTACCAAAATCAACATTAGTTATGCTAGTATCAGCGTTTAGTAGTCGTGAAAATGTTCTGAATGCTTATAAAACGGCAGTAAATTTAGAATATAGATTCTTTAGTTTTGGCGATGCAATGTTAATTATATAAAAAGAATGTGAGGATTTTGAATATGCCTGCAGTAACATACGAACACATTAAAACTTGTAAACAATCAGGTGCGCGTTTAGGTATCGTGCACACACCACACGGTTCATTTGAAACACCTATGTTTATGCCAGTTGGTACTAAAGCAACCGTTAAAACAATGAGTCCAGAAGAGTTAAGACAAATTGAAGCAAAAATCATTTTGGGCAACACATATCATTTGTGGTTACAACCCGGAAATGATATTATCAAACACGCTGGGGGATTACATAAATTCATGAATTGGGATGGTCCGATTCTTACAGATTCAGGCGGTTTCCAAGTGTTTAGTTTAAGTAATTTACGTAAAATTACAGAAGAAGGCGTGGAATTTAGACATCATACTAATGGGTCTAAATTATTTTTGAGTCCTGAGAAATCAATGCAAATTCAAAATGATTTAGGATCTGATATTATGATGGCATTTGATGAATGTCCACCGATGCCTGCTGAATATGATTATGTAAAAAAATCTATTGAACGTACAACACGTTGGGCGAAAAGATGTCTAGATGCACACCAAAGACCTGAAGATCAAGCATTGTTCGGCATTATACAAGGTGGCGAATATGAAGATTTAAGAGAACAAAGTGCAAAGGATTTAGTAGAATTAGATTTTCCTGGTTATGCAATCGGCGGTTTGTCAGTTGGTGAACCTAAACCGGTTATGTATAAAATGGTTGAACATACAGAGCAGTTTATGCCTAAAGATAAACCAAGATATTTAATGGGTGTAGGATCTCCAGATGCGTTAATCGAATGTAGTATTCGCGGCATGGATATGTTTGATTGTGTCTTACCGACACGTATTGCCAGAAATGGTACTTGTATGACATCGCAAGGTCGTTTAGTTATTAAAAATGCAAAATTTGCAGATGATTTAAGACCGTTAGATGAGAATTGTGACTGTTATACATGTCAAAACTATTCAAGAGCGTATATACGTCATTTAATCAAGGCAGAGGAAACTTTTGGTATTCGTCTTACTACTATTCATAATTTACATTTTCTGCTAAAATTAATGGAAGATATAAGACAAGCCATTCGAGAAGATCGTCTTTTAGATTTCAAAGAAGAATTCTTCGAGCAATATGGATTAAATGTTGAGAACCCAAAAAACTTTTAAGCAAGAGGAGCGTATAAAATGCAATTTTCATTACTAATATATATAGTCGTAATTTTTGCGGTTATGTATTTCTTGATGATCAGACCACAACAAAAACGTGCGAAACAGCATCGTGAGTTGATTAATAACATTCAATCTGGTCAAAGAATTACAACTATTGGTGGTATTAAAGGTACTGTTAAAGCAGTAGATGAAACAACTGTTGTTATTACAGTTAATGGTCATGGTACTGAATTAACTTTCGAAAAACCTGCTATTAAACAAGTTGACCCTTCATAATGAGAAGTGGTATTAAAAAGGATGAAACGAATAGCGTTTCATCCTTTTTAAGTTATAAGTAGTATGTAGAATAGCTTATTTTTATTCCAAAAAAAGAAATTGTGATACATAATAATTGTTAAATTTAAATTAAATATATCTATGACTATTTTTACTCCCTGCTCTAGTATGTTAATATGTATAAGGCTAATAAATTTTGTAAGAAAGATTTAACTTGCGTTATAAAATAGTATTCAAGTATTCTAAATACATACGTAAATAATGAGGTGTTCATGTGAAGAAAAGTAGTAGAATAATTGCGTTCTTGCTTTTAGTCGTATTGTTGTTTGCCGGAATGGCTGCAACTTATAAAAGTGTTATAAAGAATGTCAATTTAGGACTTGATTTGCAAGGTGGATTTGAGGTGCTTTATCAAGTCGATCCTTTAAATAAAGGCGACAAAATAGATAAAAAAGCCTTACAATCAACAGCGCAAACATTAGAAAATCGTGTTAACGTTTTAGGTGTTTCGGAACCTAAAATTCAAGTTGAAGAACCTAATAGAATTAGAGTACAACTTGCTGGTGTAACAGACCAGAATGAAGCACGTAAAATTTTATCTTCTCAAGCTAATTTAACAATTCGCGATGCAGAAGATAAAGTAAAATTAAGCGGTTCTGATATTAAACAGGGATCTGCCAAACAAGAATTTAAACAGGAAACAAACCAGCCTACAGTTACTTTTAAAGTAAAAGACAAAAACAAATTTAAAAAAGTAACGGAAGAAATCTCTAAGAAACGTGATAATGTCATGGTTGTTTGGTTAGATTTCAAAAAAGGTGACAGCTATAAAAAAGAAGCACAAAAGAAAAAACCTAAATTTATTTCTGCAGCAAGTGTTGATCAACCAATCAATTCTGATAGCGTAGAAATCTCGGGTGGATTTAAAGGACAAGAAGGCGTTAAAAAAGCAAAACAAATCGCCGAATTGTTAAATGCAGGTTCTTTACCAGTTGACTTGAAAGAAATTTATTCAAACTCAGTAGGTGCCCAATTTGGTCAAGATGCATTAGATAAAACTGTGTTTGCATCGTTTATTGGTGTAGCATTAATTTATTTATTCATGCTTGGATTCTACCGATTACCTGGTTTAGTAGCGATTATTGCATTGACAACTTATATCTATCTAACGTTAGTAGCATTTAATTTCATTTCCGGGGTTCTAACTTTACCAGGATTAGCGGCGTTGGTATTAGGTGTAGGTATGGCTGTAGATGCCAATATTATCATGTATGAGCGTATTAAGGATGAACTTCGAATAGGTAGAACGATAAAGCAAGCCTTTTCTAAAGCAAACAAAAGTTCATTCCTAACAATTTTTGATTCTAACTTAACAACAGTTATCGCCGCAGCAGTATTATTCTTCTTCGGTGAAAGTTCAGTTAAAGGTTTCGCGACAATGTTATTATTAGGTATTCTAATGATCTTTGTTACAGCCGTGTTCTTATCAAGATTCTTATTATCATTACTTGTTTCATCAAATATATTCAAAAATCAATTTTGGTTATTTGGTGTTAAAAAGAATAAACGACATGATATTAATGAAGGTGTAGATGTTCATGACCTTAAAACTTCATTCGAGAAATGGAATTTTGTTAAATTAGCTAAGCCATTAATTGGAGTAAGTATTTTAATTGTAGTTGTCGGTTTAGTTATTCTTTATATCTTCAAGTTAAACTTAGGAATTGATTTCTCAAGTGGTACACGCGTAGATTTCCAATCTAAACAAGCAATTACTCAACAAAAGGTAGAGCAAGTTGTAAAAGATAGTGGACTTAAAGCGGATCAAATTCAGATCAATGGTAAAGACAATAAAGTAGCAACTGTTCAATTTAAAGACGATTTAACGCGTGCTCAAGATAATAAATTGAGTGATAATATTAAATCGAAATTCGGTGACACACCTCAAATTAACACTGTATCACCAATTATTGGACAGGAATTAGCAAAAAATGCAATGCTTGCATTAATCTATGCATCGATAGGTATCATCATCTATGTATCATTACGATTTGAATGGCGCATGGGTCTTTCATCTGTATTGGCATTATTACATGATGTATTCATTATAGTAGCGATTTTCAGTTTATTTAGAATTGAAGTAGATTTAACATTTATCGCCGCTGTATTAACAATTGTCGGTTATTCAATTAATGATACAATCGTAACGTTTGACCGTGTACGTGAAAACTTACAAAAGGTTAAAGTGATTACGACAACAGAACAAATTGATGATATCGTTAATAGATCAATTAGACAGACAATGACACGTTCAATTAATACAGTATTAACAGTTATTGTAGTAGTAGTTGCTATACTATTCTTCGGTGCTCCTACGATATTCAACTTTACTTTAGCATTATTTATCGGATTGATTTCTGGTGTATTCTCTTCAATCTTCATTGCCGTTCCGCTATGGGGAATAATGAAAAAACGTCAGTTGAAAAAATCGCCGAAACACAAATTAGTTGTATATAAAGAAAAGAAATCGAACGATGAAAAGATTTTAGTTTAAAATGAATTAAGCGGTATGTGAAACAATAAAGAGTTCACATACCGCTTTTTACTTTATTTAAATTTAACAAAATATATATAAATAAGTTCCCGCATTCATTTTTAAAAAATGGTATAATTAAAGTCTTGATTATTTAGATAAGTGCTTTTTATTTAAAGTAATTTTAGATATAATGTCTTTTGGAAATGAGGCGTAAATATATATGATTAAACCGAAGTATAAGTGGAAATTAACTAAACCAGCTGAATACATAAGTGATGAATTAACATCAAAATTAAAGTTAACGCCAATCGTAAAAAAAATATTAGAAAGTAAATCGATTATTGATGAACAAGCAATAGAATCCATCATTTCAGATACAGATATCAATCATGATGCACTGCAATTGAGCGATATGACTAAGACTATTGAAAGAATTAAAAGAGCGATAGCGAATGATGAGAAAATCCTAGTTTATGGTGATTACGATGCCGACGGTGTTACCGCAACTACAATTTTAGTGATAACATTACAACTTTTAGGTGCACAAGTAGGATGGCATATTCCTAACCGCTTTACCGAAGGATATGGACCAAACGAACTAGCATTTAGAAATGCTCATGATGAAGGCATAACATTAATCATAACTGTTGATAATGGCATACAAGGTCATAATGAAATTAAAATGGTTCAAGATTTAGGAGTTGATGTCATTGTAACTGATCATCATGAAATTGGTAGTACATTACCAGAAGCATATGCAATCGTACATCCAATGCATCCATCGTTTAATTATCCGTTCCAACAATTGTGTGGTGCAGGTGTTGCATACAAATTAGCACAAGCATTGATTGAAAATGTACCTGATTATTTTAAAGCATTAGTTGCGATAGGTACCATTGCGGATTTAGTATCCTTAACTGATGAAAATCGATCATTAGTGAAACAAGGATTAAAAGTCTTAAATGATCAATGTCCGACCTCTGTTAAAGCATTGCTAAAAGAAGCGGGATACAATGACAATATTGATGAAGAAACAATTGGTTTTATTATTGGACCTAGACTTAATGCTGTAGGTCGTTTAGATGACGCATCATTAGCTTGCGAATTGTTGATGACTGACGTCGAAGAAGAAGCTGCATTTTTAGCAGAACAAGTTGAACATTTTAACCGTGAAAGAAAAGATATTGTAGCAACTATCACAGAAGAAGCAATGGCTATGGCAGAAACGAAAGTTAAAAAGGGAGATTTATTTTTACTTTTAGCAAAAGAAAATTGGCATGAAGGTGTCTTAGGTATTGTTGCTTCGAAAATTGTCGAAACATTTGCTTTGCCAACATTAATTTTAAATATTGATAGGGAGCAAAATCATGCAAAAGGCTCCGCCAGATCAATTGATCAAGTGTCGATGTTTGAAATACTATCAGCACATCAAGAGTTAATCGCTAAATTTGGCGGCCATCATATGGCTGCAGGTATGACGATGGATATTGAAAATATAGAATCGTTAGCTGAAGGTTTAAATAAATGGATGAAAGAATTATCTAAAACAACTTCGTTAGATCCCGTAAAGCAAGTAGATGTATTATTAACAGAAAATGATATAACGATTAAAAATATTCGTGATATGAATCGTTTAAGACCCTTCGGAACAGATTTTTCTAGACCTATTTTTGAAATGGATGATTTATCAGTTTCTTCAGTTAAGGCGATAGGTCAACAAAAAAATCATCTAAAATTGACACTTGGTGAAAGTAATATCGCCGCGCTATTTTGGCAAAATGGACACTTAGAACCTGAGTTACAAGATGAACAGCCAATTAATATATTAGGATCTGTTCAAATCAACGAATGGAATGGTAATCAATCACCGCAAATAATTATTCAAGATATTGCGATGAATGAACAGCAAATATTAGATTATAGAAGTAAGCGAAAAAGTTTACCTTTTACAGAAAATGATGAAAATATTGTCGTGCTTATTCATCCTAAAAGTGATAAAGTAAATGCGAATGAATATTATTATGGTGAAGAAATTAAACAACAAACTGATAAAGTAGTATTAAGAGATTTACCAACGTCAATGGAAGACTTGTCTAATTCCTTGCAACAACTGCAATTTTCTCAACTTTATATAGTTTTGCAACATAATCATTCGATTTACTTCGATGGTATACCTAATATGGATATTTTTAAAAAGTGTTATAAAGCATTAATAACTAAACAAGAAACAAATATCCAGAAAGAGGGTATGTTATTGTGTCAACATTTAAGTGTGAAACCAGATACACTTAAATTCATGTTGAAAGTTTTCTTAGACTTAAAATTTGTAACACAAGAAGATGGTTTAATTCGAATCAATCAACAACCTGATAAAAGATCGATTGATTCCAGCAAAGTATATCAATTAAGACAACAACGTATGGATGTTGAAAAGCAATTATTATATCAAGATTTTTCAGAAATAAAAAATTGGATAAAGTCACAATTGTCGTGAGCAATTTAGGAGGAAATATTAATGGATTTAAAGCAATACGTATCAGAAGTTCAAGATTGGCCGAAACCAGGTGTTAGTTTCAAGGATATTACTACAATTATGGATAATGGTGAAGCATATGGCTATGCAACAGATAAAATTGTAGAATACGCAAAAGACAGAGATGTTGATATCGTTGTAGGACCTGAAGCGCGTGGCTTTATCATTGGCTGTCCTGTAGCTTATTCAATGGGGATTGGCTTTGCACCTGTTAGAAAAGAAGGGAAATTACCTCGTGAAGTCATTCGTTATGAGTATGACCTAGAATATGGTACAAATGTTTTAACAATGCACAAAGATGCAATTAAACCAGGTCAACGTGTGTTAATTACAGATGATTTATTAGCTACTGGTGGTACGATTGAAGCAGCAATAAAATTAGTTGAAAAATTAGGCGGTATCGTAGTAGGTATTGCATTTATAATTGAATTGAAATATTTAAATGGTATTGAAAAAATTAAAGATTACGATGTTATGAGTTTAATCTCATACGACGAATAATAAATAATATAATTTTATCAAATGAAATCCTTCATCAAATGTATAAGAACCCATGACTTAATTAAAAAAGTTGTTTAAGTTTTCTTAACATGAGATGTTAGGATTTTTTATTTACTGAAAATGTTAGATGATTGAGCATTATACCTTAATAACATCGTTTATTTATTTCATAAATTGTAGTATCATAGAACTAATATTTAAAAAATGAAACAGTAGATTTAGGTCGAATTTTTGTAAAAGTTTTAAAAGTAGGAATAGTATACAAATTAAACTCGCTCAAGTAAAATTAATATTACGATTAATGACGACAGGATAAATATTTATCGTCGACGGACGTATGATTGGTGTGGGACAAATACTATTCAACAAGAGTACCTAAATCATTGTTTAAGGCGAAGTAATAAATATGAATGGGGTGTATCATATAATGAACAACGAATATCCATATAGTGCAGACGAAGTTCTTCACAAAGCAAAATCATATTTGTCAGCAGATGAATATGAGTATGTTTTAAAAAGCTATCATATTGCTTATGAAGCACATAAAGGTCAGTTCCGAAAAAACGGATTACCATACATTATGCATCCTATACAAGTTGCAGGTATTTTAACAGAAATGCGATTAGACGGACCGACGATTGTCGCAGGTTTTTTGCATGATGTAATTGAAGATACACCGTATACATTTGAAGATGTAAAAGAAATGTTCAATGAAGAAGTTGCTCGAATTGTTGATGGTGTGACGAAGCTTAAAAAAGTAAAATACCGCTCAAAAGAAGAACAACAAGCTGAAAATCATCGCAAGTTATTTATTGCGATTGCCAAAGATGTACGCGTAATTTTGGTGAAATTAGCAGACAGATTACATAATATGCGTACCTTGAAAGCCATGCCGCGCGAAAAACAAATTAGAATTTCTCGAGAAACATTAGAAATTTATGCACCATTAGCACATCGTCTTGGTATTAATACAATCAAATGGGAACTAGAAGATACGGCTCTTCGTTATATTGATAATGTGCAATATTTTAGAATAGTCAATTTAATGAAGAAGAAACGTAGTGAACGTGAAGCGTATATCGAAACGGCTATTGATAGAATACGTACTGAAATGGACCGAATGAATATCGAAGGCGATATAAATGGTAGACCTAAACATATTTACAGTATTTATCGGAAAATGATGAAGCAGAAAAAACAATTTGATCAAATTTTTGATTTGTTGGCGATACGTGTTATTGTCAATTCTATTAATGATTGTTATGCGATACTTGGGTTGGTGCATACGTTATGGAAACCGATGCCAGGACGTTTTAAAGATTATATTGCAATGCCTAAACAAAATTTGTATCAGTCATTGCATACTACAGTAGTAGGCCCAAATGGAGACCCGCTCGAAATCCAAATACGAACGTTTGATATGCACGAAATTGCTGAGCATGGTGTTGCAGCACACTGGGCTTACAAAGAAGGTAAAAAAGTAAGTGAAAAAGATCAAACTTATCAAAATAAGTTAAATTGGTTAAAAGAATTAGCTGAAGCGGATCATACATCGTCTGACGCGCAAGAATTTATGGAAACCTTAAAATATGACTTACAGAGTGACAAAGTATACGCATTTACCCCAGCGAGTGATGTTATTGAGTTGCCATATGGTGCTGTGCCGATTGATTTTGCTTATGCGATTCACAGTGAAGTAGGTAATAAGATGATTGGTGCCAAGGTGAATGGCAAAATTGTACCAATTGACTATATTTTACAAACAGGCGATATTGTTGAAATACGTACTAGTAAACATTCATATGGACCAAGTCGTGATTGGTTGAAAATTGTTAAATCGTCTAGTGCCAAAGGTAAAATTAAAAGTTTCTTCAAAAAACAAGATCGTTCATCTAATATTGAAAAAGGCCGAATGATGGTTGAAGCTGAAATAAAAGAGCAAGGATTTAGAGTCGAAGATATTTTGACAGAGAAAAATATTCAGGTTGTTAATGAAAAATATAACTTTGCAAATGAAGATGATTTATTCGCAGCTGTAGGATTTGGCGGCGTGACATCCTTACAGATTGTTAATAAATTAACTGAAAGACAACGTATTTTAGATAAACAACGTGCTTTAAATGAAGCACAAGAAGTTACGAAATCATTGCCTATTAAAGACAACATCATTACTGATAGTGGTGTCTATGTAGAAGGTTTAGAAAATGTACTTATCAAGTTGTCAAAATGTTGTAATCCTATACCAGGTGATGATATTGTAGGTTATATCACCAAAGGTCACGGTATTAAAGTACATCGCACTGATTGCCCAAATATTAAGAACGAAACTGAACGACTAATTAATGTTGAATGGGTAAAATCAAAAGACGCAACTCAAAAATATCAGGTTGATTTAGAGGTAACTGCGTATGACCGAAATGGCTTGTTGAATGAAGTACTACAAGCTGTTAGCTCGACAGCCGGCAATTTAATTAAAGTTTCAGGACGTTCAGATATTGATAAAAATGCAATAATAAATATTAGTGTCATGGTGAAAAACGTGAATGATGTTTATCGTGTGGTAGAAAAGATCAAACAACTTGGTGATGTTTATACAGTAACAAGAGTTTGGAACTAGAGGTGCAAAATATGAAAGTAGTTGTACAAAGAGTTAAAGAAGCATCGGTGACGAATGATACATTAAATAATCAAATCAAAAAAGGATATTGTTTATTAGTCGGTATCGGTCAGAACTCTACAGAGCAAGATGCAGATGTAATTGCAAAGAAAATTGCTAATGCAAGATTATTTGAAGATGACAATAATAAATTAAACTTTAATATCCAACAAATGAATGGTGAAATACTATCAGTTTCACAATTTACTCTCTATGCAGATGTAAAAAAAGGTAACCGTCCAGGTTTCTCAAATTCTAAAAATCCTGATCAAGCGGTAAAAATTTATGAGTATTTTAATGATGCGCTACGAGCGTATGGTCTTACTGTGAAAACAGGTGAATTTGGAACACACATGAATGTTAGCATAAATAATGATGGTCCAGTCACTATTATTTATGAAAGTCAGGACGGCAAAATTCAATGAAAAAAATAGAGGCATGGTTATCTAAAAAGGGTCTTAAAAATAAACGTACTCTAATAGTAGTGATTGCCTTTGTCTTATTTATCATCTTTTTATTTTTATTGCTGAATAGCAATAGTGAAGATAGTGGGAACATCACGATAACTGAAAATGCTGAATTACGTACAGGTCCAAACGCTGCGTATCCAGTCATATATAAAGTTGAGAAAGGTGACCATTTTAAAAAGATTGGTAAAGTAGGTAAATGGATTGAAGTTGAAGATACATCCAGTAATGAAAAAGGTTGGATAGCTGGATGGCACACAAATTTAGATATTGTCGCGGATAATACGAAGGAGAAAAATCCTTTGCAAGGTAAAACAATAGTGCTTGATCCTGGTCATGGAGGTAGTGACCAGGGTGCTTCAAGCAATACTAAATATAAAAGTTTAGAAAAAGATTATACGTTGAAAACAGCAAAAGAATTGCAGCGTACTTTAGAAAAAGAAGGCGCAACTGTTAAGATGACAAGAACAGACGATACATATGTTTCACTAGAAAATCGTGATATCAAAGGCGATGCCTATTTGAGTATACATAATGATGCGTTAGAATCATCTAATGCAAATGGAATGACAGTTTATTGGTATCATGATAATCAAAGAGCTTTAGCAGATACGTTAGACGCTACGATTCAGAAGAAAGGTCTACTTTCTAATCGCGGTTCAAGACAAGAAAATTATCAAGTGTTAAGACAAACAAAAGTTCCTGCTGTTTTATTAGAATTAGGTTATATTAGTAACCCAACTGATGAAACGATGATTAAAGATCAATTACATAGACAAATTTTAGAACAAGCAATTGTTGATGGCCTTAAAATTTATTTTTCTGCGTAGGGCTTGCAAAAATATGTGAAAGTAGTTATCATTGATATTGAATTTTATAACTAAAACCGTTAGTATTCTTGAAATGGTAAATGAAATAGGTAGCAATCTAACTAAGATTGTGTAGGAATATAATCCATAGACTGAAAGATTATGCTGAGTAGTTTATATACATTGAACACAAGAAGAGGTGCTTTATGAAAAGTAAAGCCGTTAAACGTACGTTAAACGTTTTGAGTGGGTTTATTAAATGCACGCTTATAAAAAGTAATGATGATTACAATTAGGCATGTTTTTTAAACCAATGAGGGTGGCAACACGGATATTCGTCCCTTGTGCAGTTTCAGGCTGTGCAAGGGCTTTTTCTTTTGCTTTTAAGATTATGATTTATCGTGCAAAGTTAAGTGGTCGTATATAGTTTTAGTTTTAAAAAGGTAATTAAATAAAATAGTTTGCCGAGGGAGATGTCAAAATGATTAAAATACCTAGAGGGACGCAGGATATTTTACCTGAAGATTCAAAGAAATGGCGTTACATTGAAAATCAATTAGATGAATTAATGACATTTTATAATTATAAAGAAATAAGAACACCAATTTTTGAAAGTACAGATCTTTTTGCAAGAGGTGTTGGTGATTCAACCGATGTCGTACAAAAAGAAATGTATACATTTAAAGATAAAGGCGATAGAAGTATTACATTAAGACCTGAGGGAACAGCTGCAGTTGTGCGTTCATATATTGAACATAAAATGCAAGGTAATCCAAACCAACCAATTAAACTTTATTACAATGGACCGATGTTTAGATATGAACGTAAGCAAAAAGGACGCTATCGTCAATTTAATCAATTTGGTGTAGAAGCTATTGGTGCTGAAAATCCTAGCGTAGATGCAGAAGTATTAGCTATGGTTATGCATATTTATCAATCATTTGGATTAAAACATTTAAAGCTTGTTATTAATAGTGTAGGGGATATGGCGTCTCGAAAAGAATATAACGAAGCGTTAGTGAAACACTTTGAACCAGTAATTCATGAATTTTGTTCAGATTGTCAATCACGTTTGCATACAAATCCGATGCGAATTTTGGATTGTAAAGTAGACCGTGATAAAGAAGCGATTAAGACTGCACCTAGAATCACTGATTTCTTAAATGAGGAATCTAAGGCATATTATGAACAAGTAAAAGCTTATTTAGATGATTTAGGTATTCCATATATTGAAGATCCTAACTTAGTTCGTGGATTGGATTATTATACACATACAGCATTTGAATTAATGATGGATAACCCTAACTATGATGGTGCCATTACAACGCTTTGTGGTGGTGGCCGTTATAATGGTTTATTAGAATTGCTAGATGGTCCAAGTGAAACAGGTATTGGTTTTGCGCTAAGTATAGAACGATTATTGCTTGCACTTGAAGAAGAAGGTATCGAATTAGATATTGAAGAAAACTTAGATTTATTCATTGTTACAATGGGTGATCAAGCAGATCGATATGCTGTGAAGCTATTAAATCATTTGAGACATAATGGTATTAAAGCAGATAAAGACTATTTACAGCGTAAAATTAAAGGACAAATGAAACAAGCAGACCGTTTAGGTGCCAAGTTTACAATCGTTATTGGTGATCAAGAATTAGAAAATAATAAAATCGATGTTAAAAATATGACAACTGGTGAATCTGAAACAATTGAATTAGACGCATTAGTCGAATATTTTAAGAAGTAGAGAGGGCGTTAAAATATGAGTAAGAGAACAACTTATTGTGGATTAGTTACTGAGGCATTTTTAGGACAAGAAATTACATTAAAAGGATGGGTTAACAATCGTCGTGACCTTGGTGGATTGATTTTCGTTGATTTAAGAGATAGAGAAGGAATTGTACAAGTCGTGTTTAATCCTGCATTTTCAGAAGAGGCATTGAAAATTGCTGAAACAGTACGTTCTGAATATGTTGTAGAAGTTCAAGGTACAGTTACGAAGCGTGACCCTGAAACAGTTAATCCTAAAATTAAAACTGGCCAAGTTGAAGTACAAGTTACAAATATTAAAGTGATTAATAAATCTGAGACACCACCATTTTCTATAAATGAAGAAAATGTTAACGTTGATGAAAATATTCGATTAAAATACCGTTATTTAGATTTACGTCGTCAAGAGTTAGCGCAAACATTTAAAATGAGACATCAAATTACACGTTCTATTCGTCAATATTTGGATGATGAAGGGTTCTTTGACATCGAAACACCAGTACTAACGAAGTCAACACCTGAGGGTGCACGTGACTATTTAGTACCATCTCGTGTTCATGATGGTGAATTTTATGCATTACCACAATCACCACAATTATTTAAGCAATTATTGATGATTAGTGGATTTGACAAATACTACCAAATCGTAAAATGCTTCCGTGACGAAGATTTACGTGCAGATCGTCAACCTGAATTTACACAAGTCGATATTGAAATGAGTTTTGTAGACCAAGAAGATGTGATGCAAATGGGTGAAGAAATGCTTAAAAAAGTTGTTAAAGAAGTTAAAGGCGTTGAAATTAATGGCGCTTTCCCACGCATGACATATAAAGAAGCGATGCGTCGCTATGGTTCTGATAAACCAGATACGCGTTTTGAAATGGAATTAATTGACGTTTCTCAATTAGGACGTGATATGGACTTTAAAGTATTTAAAGATACTGTTGAAAATGATGGTGAAATTAAAGCAATTGTCGCTAAAGGTGCAGCTGAACAATATACTCGTAAAGATATGGATGCTTTAACAGAATTTGTAAACATCTATGGTGCTAAAGGATTAGCGTGGGTTAAAGTTGTGGAAGACGGTTTGACAGGTCCAATTGGACGTTTCTTTGAAACAGAAAATGTTGAAACATTACTTACATTAACTGGTGCTGAAGCTGGTGACTTAGTAATGTTTGTTGCAGACAAACCAAATGTCGTTGCACAAAGTTTAGGTGCATTACGTGTCAAATTAGCTAAAGAATTAGGTTTAATCGATGAAACAAAATTAAACTTCTTATGGGTGACAGATTGGCCATTATTAGAATATGATGAAGATGCGAAACGTTACGTTGCAGCACATCATCCATTTACATCTCCAAAAGAAGCTGATATTGCTAAGCTTGGCACTGCGCCAGAAGAAGCTGAGGCAAATGCTTATGACATAGTATTAAATGGTTATGAATTAGGTGGCGGTTCAATCAGAATTCATGATGGTGAGTTACAAGAAAAAATGTTCGAAGTTCTTGGATTTACTAAAGAACAAGCACAAGAACAGTTCGGCTTCTTACTAGATGCATTTAAATATGGTGCACCACCACATGGCGGTATTGCATTAGGATTAGATCGATTAGTCATGTTATTGACTAATAGAACAAACTTGAGAGATACAATCGCATTCCCTAAAACAGCATCTGCTACATGTTTATTAACGAATGCGCCTGGTGAAGTTTCTGATAAACAATTAGAAGAACTTTCTTTGCGAATTCGTCACTAAATTTTAAAAAATCAATAAACTTTGGTTTGTTATAATTTCATTAATTTTAATTATGTGGTAATATAACATCATAAGATAGTCATCTGAGTTGTTCGTAAGTTTGCTTTTTAATTTGGGCCTAACACTCTTTGATCAAGGGAGCCCAATGGGTTTTCTTGCAGCGTACACGCCTTATATGAAGGACGTACAAAACAAGAAACAGGGCACCCACCTGTATATAACAGGCCGAATGATCAAGCTATTATAACTACGGCAATACGGACTCTATCGATACGCAAGACTTTGTCTTGCGTATTTTTATGCGTTTCTTTAAGTTTTTAATAAAGAATTAGTTGGGTTTAATAGCGTTTAATAAATGTTTCCTCGTTGAATTTTGGGAAAATAATCAAAGCGATAATGCTAAATATAAAATTTTAAGTTACTATGTACTTATGTATAAATCAGTGAAAGAGGTAAAATAATGAAACATCAATTTTCAAGAAATGAACTAGCGATTGGACAACAAGGTTTAGATTTATTGAAGCAACAAACTGTTGTCATACTTGGCGTTGGAGGTGTTGGTTCATTTGCTGCTGAAGCATTAGCAAGAACGAATATTGGTCATATTATATTAATAGATAAAGATGATGTTGATATTACAAATGTAAACAGACAATTACACGCTTTAACTACAACGGTAGGACAAAGTAAAGTTTCTTTGATGGAAGAACGTATTAAATTAATTAATCCAGATTGTAAAGTCACGCCCTTACATATGTTTTATACAGAAGAGACATATGAAGAAATTTTCGATAACTACGATATAGATTATTTTGTAGATGCAAGTGATACAATAATGTACAAAGTACACTTAATGAAAGAGTGTCTTGACCGAGGGATTAAAGTGATTTCCAGTATGGGTGCTGCAAATAAAACAGATCCAACACGTTTTACAATTTCAGATATCTCTAAAACACATACCGATCCAATGGCCAAAATTATTCGTCAAAAATTGAAAAAACTAGGAATTCGTAAAGGGATTCCAGTTGTATTTTCAGATGAAAGTCCAATTGTCATAAGAGAAGATGTAAAAGATATAGTTGGAGATAAAAATGCTATCAATCGAAAAGGACAAATGCCACCTTCTTCAAATGCCTTTGTGCCAAGTGTTGTTGGATTAATTTGTGCTAGTTATGTGGTGAATGACGTATTAAAAGATATTCCAGTTCGTCGCATTAAAGACAAAGGGCAATAATTCATTTTGAAAGTCATAATTTTCAACGTAAGGCAAGTGTAACCACACCATAAAACTAAAACTGACTAGTTCGCAAGCATAGTAGAATATGCCTCGTATACTAGTCAGTTTTGATTTGATTATAGCTAAAATATCAAAGGTAATCGATTTAATCTTATTTTTACGGCCTTTGTTTAAGTAAGTTGTTATATATTTCTTTGAGTTGTTGTTCACTTTTAGATGTCGTTTTTGGTTCATAATAAATTTTGTTTTTAAGTTTATCAGGTAAATATTGCTGTGAAACATAGCCATTAACATATTGGTGTGGATATTTGTAACCAATAGATCGGCCTAGATCTTTAGCACCTTGATAATGTCCATCTTTTAAATGGTTTGGAATTTGGCCCACATGACCGTTTCTAATATCGGACAATGCACTATCAATGGCACTCATTGCTGAATTTGACTTAGGTGATAAGCATAGTTCGATTACTGCTTGGCTTAGTGGAATTCTAGCTTCTGGTAAACCTAGACGTTCTGCTGATTCAATAGCAGCAAGTGTTCTCTGACCAGCATTAGGTGAGGCTAAGCCTATATCCTCATAGCTAATTACAAGTAATCGTCGAACTATTGTAGGTAAATCTCCAGCTTCAATTAATCGTGCTAAATAATGTAAAGCGGCATTGACGTCGCTACCACGGATAGATTTTTGGAAAGCGCTCATAACATCGTAATGCATGTCACCATCCTTATCACTTACAAATGCACCTTTTTGTAAACAGTCTTTAGCATCTTGCAATGTAACATGTCGATAACCGTCTTTGTCATTATCTGCGCTTAATACAGCTAATTCCAATGCATTTAACGCACTACGAACATCACCTTGACTTTGTGTAGAAAAGTAGGTCATGGCATCTTCATCAATTTTGGGTTGATATGTTTTCAAACCATTCTCTTCATCTTCTATTGCACGAGTTAAAGCTTGGCGCACATCTTCATCATTTAAAGGATATAACTCAAAAATTTGCGCTCTTGAACGAATCGCTGGATTGATAGCATGATAAGGATTTGAAGTTGTAGCACCGATCAAGACGATTTTGCCATTTTCTAAATGAGGTAATAAAAAGTCTTGTTTAGCTTTATCTAGTCGATGTATTTCATCTAATAACAAGATAACTTGACCAGACATTTTAGCTTCTTCAACAACAAGTTGCATATCTTTTTTAGTGTTAGTTACAGCATTCAATTGTCTGAATTTATATTGCGTACTGCCCGAAATTGCTTTGGCAATACTTGTTTTGCCTATACCAGGTGGACCATAAAAAATCATTGAAGTTAATTTTTTTGTATCAACCATTCTTCTGATAATGCCTCTTGGTCCAACTAAATGTTGTTGGGAAATGATTTCATCTATATTTTTTGGGCGCATTCTCGATGCTAATGGTTCTGTACTCACATTTGTCACACCTTTCTTATACTATCTTAACTCAAAAAATGCTAAAATGGGAATATCAATATTCGAATTAAGTGAGGTTATACAATGAAAATTTCTACTAAAGGGAGATATGGACTTACATTGATGATTTCTCTTGCTAAAAAAGAGGGGCAAGGATGTATATCATTAAAGTCAATTGCTGAAGAAAATAATTTGAGTGATTTATATTTAGAACAGCTTGTAGGTCCTTTAAGAAATGCGGGGTTAATTCGAAGTGTACGCGGTGCTAAAGGTGGATACCAATTAAGAGTACCAGCGGAAGAAATCTCAGCAGGGGATATTATAAGACTGTTAGAAGGTCCAATTACATTTGTTGAAAGTATTGAATCAGAACCACCTGCGCAAAAACAACTATGGATTCGCATGAGAGATGCAGTGAGAGATGTTTTAGATAATACAACATTGAAATATTTAGCGGAATATGTAGATACAAGTGAAGATTTAGACGGATACATGTTTTATATTTAATCGTATAAATACTATACTATAACATAAAAACTTCATATTATAATGTTTAGCGAACCTCCTTAGTGGTATATAAATATATACATCCAAGGAGGTTTCACTATGGCAGACGAAAGTAAGTTCGATCAATTTAAAGGAAATGTTAAAGAAACAGTAGGTAACGTTACTGATAACAAAGAATTAGAAAAAGAAGGTCAGCAAGATAAAGCGACTGGTAAAGCAAAAGAAGTTGTTGAAAATGCTAAAAACAAAATAACTGATGCAATTGATAAACTTAAAAAATAAGTTCAATTAAACTAATCAAATATAAGAGGAGCGATTAATATGAGTTTTATGGATAAAGCTAAAGACGCAGTAGAAAAATTTAAAAATAGCGATAATGAACAAGTTAAAAATGTAAAAGATAAGATAAATGAATATACAGGATCGAATAACGAAGAGAAAAAAGAAAATGAAGATAAAGAGAAATAAATTTCTTTAAATTTTGGATATGCTTTTCAATATTTTGAAAGCGCCCCATCAAATAAACACTTACACAGTGTAAAGTTGAAGGGGCGCTTTCATATTTGCATTAGAATTTTAAGTGAATTTGAATCATTACTAAAATAAATGATTGAACAATAAAGACATCTTTCATTCAAAATGCTGTTACTGTATATTTTTATTAATATTATGGATACATACTTTCACTTAGTTTATTTATCACATTATAAAGTGTTTTTTTCATTTATCTGATTTATAACATTCTTGAACCGACGATAAGAGTCTAATTGCATATCTTTATCATAAATATAACTTATTGCCATAATTTCGTTGACTTCACCATAAGTTTCCATAAAATCTTGAATTTTTTGTTGAACAGTATTTTCTGAACCTATTAATGATATTTTCTGTCTTTCCATAGCCATCGCGTATTCTCTCGGCGTTAATATATTTTGTAGTTCATGTGTTGGCGGTTGAACGGGCTGCATTCTGCCACGAGTGATACTAACCATTACTTGTGCCATAGATGAAGCTAAATATTGTGCTTCGTCATCATTTTCAGCAACGATTGTATTTAAACATACAATAACATAAGGTTCGTCTAATACATCAGAAGGTTCAAATAACGTTTTGTAAATTTCGATAGCTTCTTTCATTTGTTGAGGTGCAAAATGTCCAGCGAACACATATGGAAGCCCTTTGCGAGCAGCTAAATGTGCAGAATCTGTTGAAGAACCAAGAATGTATAAAGGCACATTTTTACCTACTGCTGGATAAGCACGAACATATGCTTGTTGGTGAGCAGGGCCGAAATATTGTTGTAATAATGAAACCTCTTCTGGAAATTTATAAACACCATCATGTTGATCTCGTCTTAATGCACTTGCGGTCATCATATCTGTTCCAGGTGCACGTCCTAATCCTAAATCGACACGATTTGGAAATAATGTTGCCATCGTGCCAAATTGTTCCGCAACGATTAATGGAGCATGATTAGGTAACATGATGCCTCCAGAACCTACACGTATGTGTTTCGTATGTTCTAACGTATGTTGAATTAATAAAGCAGTTGCTGAACTTACTAGGTTGGGAGCGTTATGGTGTTCAGCAATCCAATATCTTTCATATGATAATTCGTCTAAATGTTGTGCGAGATTAACCATATCATTAATTGCTGTTTGTTCATCGTCACCTTCTCGAATAGGGACAAGGTTTAATGCTGAATATTTAATCGCCATTTTTATATCGTCCTTCCTTTTTTATGATATAAGAAGTATACCAATCGAATAACCAGATAAATATTAAATTGCTCATAACCAAAATAATAGTACGTTACATTTTACAAATAAAAAAATATCTGCAAATACTAAAATTTATAAAAAAGACAAGAATAAAGCGATAAACTTAAAAAAGCCTATCGAAAAGCATGTGTAGAAAATGGTAAAATATAATTAAAAACATTATAAATAAAGTTAAACAGAAAAGTAGAAAAATAGTATGTAAGGTGCTATTATTGGAACATTGATAAAATTGTGAGGAGTGTCCAAACATGGAAATTTATGCAGATTATGCTGCGACCACACCAGTAAAACCTGAAGTAGTAGATGCGATGATGACGATTTACAATTCGCATTATGGTAATCCATCATCAATACATGCTAAGGGAAGAGATGCGCGTAAATATTTAGATGAGTCAAGACGTCAAATTGCACAATTACTTGGTGCAGATACACATGAAATTATATTTACGAGTGGCGCAACAGAATCGAATAATACGGCAATTAAAGGCATAGTAAAAGCAAATGAACAATTGGGTAATCACATTATCACATCGAAGATTGAACATCATTCTGTGTTAAATGTTTTTGAACAATTAGAGCGAGAAGGTTTTGATGTAACATATCTAGATGTTGATGATACAGGTGCTATTGATTTAGACCAACTTGAAGAAACAATTACAGATAAGACGATTTTAGTATCTATTATGTTTGTAAATAATGAAGTTGGCACAGTGCAACAAATTTATGATATTCAAGATATTATTGCTGAGACAAATGCATATTTCCATGTTGATGCGGTTCAAGCAATTGGACATCTTGATGTTAAGTTTGACGAATTTGAGATCGACGCAATGAGTATTACTGCTCATAAGTTTGGCGGACCAAAAGGTGTCGGTGCATTACTAGTTAAAGACCATGTTACACTAGATTATCCTCAACTTGGCGGTGAACAAGAATTGAAACGCCGTGCAGGCACTGAAAATCTTGCGCAAATTGTTGGGATGGCTAAAGCATTACAATTAGCAGAAAAGAATCGAGACGATAACAATATTCATTTAATGAATTTAAAAGAACAATTTTTAGTTAAATTACAAGAAAGAGCGATTCCATTTGAATTAAATGGTTCAATGACGGATGCTACAGGCCATATTGTAAATCTATATTTTCCGTTTGTTGAAGTTGAAACGATGTTAACATTGTTGGATATGGCACAAATCTATGTGTCGTCTGGATCTGCATGTACAGCAGGCTCTACACAACCGTCGCATGTTTTAGATGCAATGTTCGAAGATGAGGAGCGATCAAATCATTCGATTCGATTTAGTTTTAACGAATTGACTACTGAAAATGAAATTAATGCAATTGTAGCTGAAATTCATAAAATATATTTTAAATTTAAGGAGGAGTCATAATTGTCAAATAAAGATATACGTGTTGTCGTTGGTATGTCAGGCGGTGTAGATAGTTCTGTAACAGCCCACGTCTTAAAAGAACAAGGTTATGATGTCATTGGCATATTTATGAAAAACTGGGATGACACTGACGAAAATGGCGTATGTACTGCAACTGAAGATTACAACGATGTTATTGAAGTGTGTAATCAAATTGGCATTCCATATTACGCTGTTAATTTTGAAAAAGAATATTGGGATAAAGTCTTTACGTATTTCTTAGATGAATACAAAAAAGGTCGTACTCCAAATCCAGACGTTATGTGTAATAAAGAAATTAAGTTTAAAGCCTTTTTAGATCATGCGATGAATTTAGGTGCAGATTATGTAGCAACAGGACATTACGCACGCATACATCGTCATGAAGATGGTCATGTTGAAATGTTACGTGGTGTAGATAATAATAAAGATCAAACATACTTCTTGAATCAATTATCTCAACAACAACTTTCAAAAGTGATGTTCCCAATTGGCGACATCGAAAAGAGTGAAGTGCGTCGAATTGCTGAAGAACAAGGACTTGTTACTGCTAAGAAAAAAGATTCTACAGGCATTTGTTTTATCGGCGAAAAAAACTTTAAAACATTTTTATCACAATATTTACCTGCACAACCGGGTGATATGATAACACTTGATGGTAAGAAAATGGGTAAACATAGTGGTTTGATGTATTACACAATAGGACAAAGACATGGATTAGGTATAGGTGGAGATGGCGATCCTTGGTTTGTTGTCGGTAAAAACCTAAAAGATAATGTTTTATATGTAGAACAAGGATTCCATCACGATGCATTATACAGTGATTACTTAATTGCTTCAGACTATTCATTTGTAAATCCAGAAGATAATGACTTAGATCAAGGTTTTGAATGTACAGCTAAATTTAGATATCGCCAAAAAGATACGAAAGTTTTTGTGAAACGTGAAAACGACCATGCACTACGTGTTACTTTTGCTGAGCCAGTAAGAGCAATCACACCTGGACAAGCAGTTGTTTTTTATCAAGGTGATGTGTGTCTTGGTGGAGCAACAATTGACGATGTGTTCAAAAATGAAGGTCAATTAAATTATGTTGTATAAACAATGGCAACAATAAATTACTTATTTGAAGTTTCAACGTCGAAAATGACGAAAGACAGTTTTTGATGAGAATAATTCATGATGATAGAGTCTGGGACATCACAATGTCCTAGGCTCTACAATGTTATATTGGCGGGACCACAACATAGAGAAATTGGAACCCCAATTTCAACAGGCAATGGAAGTTGGGGACGGGGCCCCAACACAGAAGCTGACCAAAAGTCAGCTTTCAATAATGTGCAAGTTGGGGATGGGGCCCCAACACAGAGAATTTCGTAAAGAAATTCTACAGGCAATGCGAGTTGGGGTAAACGAATTTAATTTTGTTAAAATATCATTTCTGTCCCACTCCCTATGCATGAATCTAATTATGTATTCCTATTTTTAAGTACATAATAGTGGTGGCTAATGTGGAAGAACCATTACATAATAAACCGTTAATGGTTCTTAATCATTTCTATTCCATTCCCGCTTTTTCATGAATGAAGATGATATTAGATTATATTTTATTCGTTGTTAAGTGATTCGAGACATACAATTTATCAAGATGTTATAATTGATGAGAAATGAGGTTCGTAAATGATAGATCAACAAACAATTTATCAATACATACAAAATGGAAAAATAGAAGAAGCGTTACAAGCATTGTTCGGAAATATCGAAGAAAATCCTACAATTATTGAAAATTATATTAATGCTGGTATCGTACTTGCTGATGCGAATGAGATTGAAAAGGCAGAGCGTTTTTTCCAAAAAGCTTTAACAATAGATCCGAAGAATGGCGTCGTATTTTTTAATCTAGCAAATGTATATTATAATCAGCAACGTTATCAAGAAGCTATTAAATTATATCAACAAGCATTACAAACAGAGATTGAACAAGTTGATTGTAATTATATGATCGGTATGGCGTTTAATCAGTTAGAATCATTTAAGCTGGCATTGCCGTATTTAATGACTGCTGCGGAACTAGATAAAGACAAAGATGCAGAAGTTCAATTTCAATATGGTCTTGTATTATGTCAATTAGAAATGTTTAATGAAGCCATAACTCAACTTAAACATGTATTAACGATTGATAAAAATCATGTTGATGCAAGATACAATTTGGGCTTAGCGTTATTTATGAAAAATGAAGATATTGATGAAGTCATAACTCATTTTAAAGAAGCTGTGACTATCGACCCTAAACATTTATTAAGTCAGCATGCGCTGAAAACATTCACTAAAATGAAAGAGGAGGAGTAACATGTCAGACCCTACACTATTTGATTATTCAATGATCAAAGGTACTGTTGAAGCGATATTGTTTCAAAACAGTGATAATTTTTATACAGTGCTTAAAGTAGATACTATTGAAACAAATGAAGACTTTGATACAATGCCAACTGTTGTAGGGTTTCTTCCGAATATTGTTGAAGGCGATGTCTACACATTTAAAGGGCAAGTTGTTGATCATCCACGTTATGGTAAACAATTAAAAGCAGAGACTTTTGAAAAAGAAATGCCACAAACGAAAGAAGCAATTATAAGTTATTTATCAAGTGATTTGTTTAAAGGTGTAGGTAAAAAGACAGCTCAAAATATTGTTAATACATTAGGTGACAATGCGATAAACGATATATTAGATGACCATTCAGTGCTAGAAAAAGTTTCGGGATTATCTAAAAAGAAACAGAAACAAATTGCAGAACAAATTTCAGCAAATCAAGAATCTGAAAAAATAATGATTCGTTTACATGATTTAGGGTTTGGTCCTAAACTTTCAATGGCAATTTATCAGTTTTATCTCGGCGATACACTGACTATTTTAGATCGAAATCCATATCAATTGATTTATGATATTAAAGGTATTGGTTTTAATAAAGCAGATAAACTTGCTAGAAATATTGGTATCGCTTATAACGATAATGAACGATTAAAAGCTGCGTTGCTCTATACGTTAGAAGAAGAATGTATTAAACAGGGACATACATATTTGCCTATCAATGTTGTTATAGATTTAACGGTTGATGTATTAAATTATCAAGATGAAGAGGTCATCGAACCTGAAAAATTAGACGAAATGTTGCAATACTTAAATGAGGAAAAACGACTAATTATTGACAATGAACAAGTTGCAATTCCAAGTTTGTATTATTCTGAAATCAAAAGTGTTCAAAACTTATTCAGAATAAAGACGCATACAAATAAACTTACAGAAATTGAACAGTCAGATTTACAAATGCATATTGGTGAAATAGAAGATGCGAATCAAGTGAACTATGCAGCTTCACAAAAAGAAGCTTTGCAAACGGCTATCAATTCTAAGGTGATGCTATTAACCGGTGGACCGGGAACAGGAAAAACGACAGTAATTAAAGGTATTGTTGAATTATATGCTGAGATTCATGGCTTATCATTAGATTATGATGATTATGTCAATGATGATTATCCAGTTGTATTAGCAGCGCCAACAGGAAGAGCGTCCAAGAGACTACAAGAGTCAACTGGATTAGAAGCTATGACTATTCATCGTTTAATAGGTTGGAATCAAGACACAAAGCCAGAGGATATATTAGAAAATGAAATAAACGCACGACTCATAATCATTGATGAGATGTCTATGGTAGATACTTGGTTGTTCCACCAATTTTTAAGTGCAGTTCCTTTAGATGCACAATTGATATTTGTAGGTGATGAGGACCAATTGCCTTCTGTAGGTCCTGGTCAAGTATTTAAAGATTTAATTGAATCGAAAGCTATACCACGAGTTAATCTGACTGAAGTATATCGTCAACAAGATGGTTCAAGCATTATAGAATTAGCACATCGAATGAAGTTGGGTCAGAAAATTGATATTACACAGCGTTTTCATGATAGAAGTTTTATTAACTGTCAGGCAAACCAAATACCAACAGTTGTTGAGAAGGTAGTTACTAGTGCTGTTAATAAAGGGTATACTATGGCTGATATTCAAGTGCTTGCACCAATGTATAAAGGAAATGCCGGTATTAAACGTTTAAATCAAGTTTTACAAGATATTTTAAACCCTAAAAAGAAAGACACACGAGAAATTGAGTTTGGTGATGTAGTCTTTAGAAAAGGTGACAAAGTATTACAACTTGTTAATAGGCCAAATGATAACATATTCAATGGTGACATAGGAGTTATTGTTGGTATTTTTTGGGCGAAAGAAAATGCCCTTAATAAAGATGTACTTGTTGTGGATTTTGAAGGTAATGAAATTACATTTACGAAACAAGATATGATGGAATTAACGCATGCTTATTGTACATCAATCCATAAATCACAAGGTTCAGAATTTCCTATTGTTATCATGCCTATTGTTAAACAGTATTTTAGAATGTTACAAAGACCGATATTATATACTGGTTTAACTAGAGCGAAAACGAGTTTAGTTTTACTTGGTGATCCAGAAGCATTTGATATTGGATTAAAAACAAATGGTCAAGCGCGTTTAACACAATTATGTACATTGTTGAAAAATTATTTTAATTCAGAAGATGAAGAAATGCTGGAAAACACAGCAACTAATGATACAGGAGCTTCACAAACGACAATAGATGATCAAGTACAAGCGCCAATGTCATCGAATGATAGTGGAGAAGTTACGTCTGATTCAACAAAAACAGATATAAATGTATTAACGGAAGCTACAATGTTTAAAATTGACCCAATGATTAATATGGGAGAAATCACGCCGTATGACTTTATAGAACGTTGACAACAAGCGTAAATGTAACTAAAATAGAATTAAATTCGTATAAAGATGAGTAGTTAATGATTTGTTTATCAGAGATGTACTGGTTGGTGAAAAGTACAACAAACATTAGTGAACGCTACTTTATGCACAACTGTATAGTCGATTTAAAGTGATAAATGTGTTGAATTGCATTTATAACTAGGGTGGTACCGCGATAACGTTCGTCCCTTTTGAGGATGGGCGTTTTTTATTTTTTAATAATAAAAAATGATATTGATTTATACTAGTTTTGCAAATCGACTATCTGTGTCATCAATTTTTATGGAATGGTAATTTAAAAACAGTAAATAGGATGTGTAAATGATGAAAAAGTTAAAAGCGAGTGAAATTAGACAAAAATATCTAGATTTCTTTGTTGAAAAAGGACATATGGTTGAACCTTCTGCACCATTAGTGCCAATTGATGATGATACATTATTATGGATTAATTCAGGTGTAGCAACATTAAAGAAATATTTTGATGGACGTGAAACACCTAAAAAGCCAAGAATTGTAAACTCTCAAAAAGCTATTCGTACAAATGATATTGAAAATGTTGGTTTCACAGCGCGTCACCATACATTCTTTGAAATGTTAGGTAACTTCTCAATTGGTGATTATTTTAAACAAGAAGCGATTGAATTTGCTTGGGAATTTTTAACGAGTGATAAATGGATGGGTATGGAGCCAGATAAATTGTACGTTACGATTCATCCGGAAGATATGGAAGCATACAACATTTGGCATAAAGATATTGGGCTTGAAGAAAGTCGTATTATTCGCATTGAAGGTAACTTCTGGGATATTGGTGAAGGGCCTTCAGGACCGAACACTGAGATTTTCTATGATCGCGGAGAAGCATATGGACAAGACGATCCGGCAGAAGAAATGTATCCAGGTGGAGAAAATGAACGCTATCTTGAAGTATGGAACTTAGTATTTAGTGAATTCAATCATAATAAAGATCATAGTTACACACCATTACCTAATAAAAACATTGATACCGGCATGGGGCTTGAGCGTATGGCCTCAGTTTCTCAAAATGTACGTACTAACTATGAAACAGATTTATTTATGCCTATAATGAATGAAATCGAAAAAGTATCAGGTAAACAATATTTAGTAAACAACGAACAAGATGTGGCATTTAAAGTAATTGCTGACCACATTCGTACGATTGCATTTGCAATTTCTGATGGTGCATTACCTGCCAATGAAGGTAGAGGATATGTATTACGTCGATTGTTACGTCGTGCCGTTCGTTTTAGTCAAACGTTAGGAATCAATGAGCCATTTATGTACAAACTTGTTGATATTGTTGCAGACATTATGGAACCATATTATCCAAATGTTAAGGAAAAAGCAGATTTCATTAAGCGTGTTATAAAGTCTGAAGAAGAACGATTCCATGAAACATTAGAAGATGGTTTAGCGATTTTAAATGAATTAATTAAAAAAGCTAAAGCGACAACAAATGAAATTAATGGGAAAGATGCATTTAAATTGTATGATACGTATGGGTTCCCAATTGAATTAACTGAAGAAATAGCAGTGCAAGCAGGATTGAAAGTTGATATGACAACATTCGAGTCAGAAATGCAACAACAACGTGATCGTGCACGTCAAGCACGTCAAAATTCTCAATCAATGCAAGTTCAAAGTGAAGTATTGAAAAATATTACATCTGCAAGTACTTTTGTTGGTTATGATACTGCGACAGCTCAAACAACACTAACACACTTGATATACAATGGTGAAGAAGTTTCACAAGTTGAAGCGGGTGAAACAGTATACTTCATGTTAACGGAAACACCATTTTATGCAGTCAGTGGTGGACAAGTTGCGGATACAGGTATTGTTTATAATGACAATTTTGAAATTGCTGTTAGTGAAGTAACCAAAGCACCAAATGGTCAAAACTTGCATAAAGGAGTAGTACAATTTGGCCAAGTAAATGTTGGCGCTACAGTGTCTGCTGAAGTGAACCAAAATGATCGACGTGACATTCAAAAGAACCATAGTGCAACACATTTATTACATGCAGCGTTGAAATCAGTACTGGGTGATCATGTTAACCAAGCTGGTTCACTAGTAGAAGCAGATCGTTTACGTTTTGATTTCTCTCATTTTGGTCCAATGACTAATGATGAAATTGATCAAGTTGAACGCTTAGTAAATGAAGAAATTTGGAAAGGTATTGACGTTAACATTCAAGAAATGGATATTGCTTCAGCTAAAGAAATGGGCGCAATGGCATTATTCGGTGAAAAATATGGTGATGTTGTGCGTGTAGTAAATATGGCACCATTTTCAATTGAATTATGTGGTGGTATTCATGTCCGCAATACTTCTGAAATTGGCTTATTCAAAATAGTAAGTGAGTCAGGTACAGGAGCTGGTGTGCGTCGTATTGAAGCATTAACAGGTAAAGCAGCTTTCTTATATTTAGAAGATATTCAAGAGAAATTTAATACGATGAAATCACAGCTGAAAGTGAAATCTGATGATCAAGTAGTCGATAAGTTAACACAAATACAAGATGAAGAAAAAGCATTATTAAAACAATTAGAGCAACGTGACAAAGAAATCACATCACTTAAAATGGGTAATATTGAAGATCAAGTTGAAGAAATCAATGGCTATAAAGTATTGGTTACTGAAGTGGATGTACCAAATGCGAAAGCAATTCGCTCGACAATGGACGATTTTAAATCTAAACTACAAGATACAATTATCATTCTTGCAAGTAATGTTGATGATAAAGTATCGATGGTTGCAACTGTCCCTAAATCTTTAACAAATAACGTTAAAGCCGGTGATCTTATCAAACAAATGGCACCAATCGTTGGTGGTAAAGGTGGCGGTCGTCCAGATATGGCTCAAGGTGGCGGTACACAACCTGAAAATATCTCAAAATCATTAAGCTTTATTAAAGATTACATTAAAAATCTATAATTTAAAGCCATAATATTGTATGATGATAGTGAGTTATATTTGTAATTAAAGGAGTGTCGCAAATGGAAAACTTTGATAAAACAATGAAATTCGACTATGAAGAACTTCCAACGCAAGATGTAAGAGATGTTTTAAATAATGTTTATCGAACATTAGATGAACGAGGATATAATGCCGTAAACCAAATTGTAGGTTATTTATTATCAGGTGACCCTGCGTATATTCCACGCCAGAATGAAGCAAGAAATCAAATTCGTCATATTGATAGAGATGTTATTATGGAAGAACTTGTTTCTTACTATTTAAAAGAGCAAAATAAATAATTTATGTTACAACATAAAATTTTAGGACTCGATGTCGGTAGTAGAACGGTAGGAATTGCAATTAGTGATATAATGGGTTGGACGGCACAAGGATTAGACACACTCCGAATCAATGAAGAAAATAATGAATTAGGTATTGACCAATTAGTAGACATTATTAAAAAACATAATGTGGGTACAGTCGTAATAGGACTACCTAAAAACATGAATAATTCAATAGGATTTCGAGGCGAAGCTTCGTTAACATATAAAGAAAAATTATTAGAAGCTTATCCTTCTATTGAGATTGTGATGTGGGATGAAAGATTAAGCACAATGGCTGCTGAACGATCATTATTAGAAGCAGATGTTTCAAGACAAAAAAGAAAACAAGTGATTGATAAAATGGCAGCGGTATTTATTTTACAAGGCTATTTAGATTCACTACATTAAAAGGAGATTTTACTATGACTGAACATAATCATGATTCACAACTAGAAATTAATAACGAAGAAGAATTATTAACTTTATTCGATGAAGAGGGAAATGAAGTTTTATACCGAAAAGTTTTAGAATTTTATCATCCTGAATTCAAAAAAGAGTATGTTATCTTAGCTGAAGAAGGTGCTCAATCAGATGAAGACGATATGATTGAGCTTGTACCAATGATCAATGAACCAGATGAGTCAGGTGACGGTGGTAAGTTAGTACCAATCGAAACTGATGAAGAATGGGACATGATTGAAGAAGTTGTAAATACTGAAATGGAAGAATAATTAAAAAGATTTTACTCTTGCTAACCTTAAGATGGGTAGGCAAGAGTATTTTTTTAAGTCAAGCAATGTATAAATAATTAACGCTTATAATTTTATTGAAAATATGGTAAAATATCTAAAGTTAAATTTTATATGAATGATTCGCTTCTATAAATAAAATAGCTTTGCGTCTAACACGAAATCAGTCATTTAATTGGTTGGCAAAATTATAATCAATTGTGAAGGCTGATTTATTTTATTGTCATAATCATATTGACTTATTTTACATAAAGGAAGTTTAAAACATGGATGACCTAAATAAAAAATATTTAATAGATTTACATCAACATCAAAATAGTTCAATCGAAGTTTTGCGTGAATTTGCCGAAGTAAATGAAGTGCCAATTGTAGATCGTTTAACATTAGATTTAATTAAGCAATTAATTCGTATGAATAATGTTAAAAATATTTTAGAAATTGGCACAGCAATCGGCTATAGTTCTATGCAATTCGCTTCTATATCTGATGACATTCATGTCACAACGATAGAGCGTAATGAAACGATGATTCAATATGCTAAACAAAATTTAGCTACTTATCATTTTGAAAACCAGGTTCGAATTATTGAAGGTAATGCTTTAGAGCAATTTGAAAATGTAAATGACAAAGTTTATGATATGATATTTATTGATGCAGCAAAAGCGCAATCAAAGAAATTTTTTGAAATATATACACCACTTTTAAAGCACCAAGGTCTCGTAATTACAGATAATGTTTTATATCACGGTTTTGTATCGGATATTGGGATTGTTAGATCGAGAAATGTAAGACAAATGGTTAAAAAGGTTCAAGATTATAATGAGTGGTTAATAAAGCAACCAGGATATACAACGAATTTTTTAAATATAGACGATGGATTAGCGATTTCAATTAAAGGAGAATGACTATGACAGAATTACTTGTCACACCCAAGTCATTAAGCCATATGGAAACACTTATTGATTTAGGTGCAGATGCTTTTGTAATTGGCGAGCAAAAGTTTGGTTTAAGACTTCCAGGGGAATTCAATAGACAACAAATGACAGAGGCTGTCGCATTAGCTCACAAAAACGATAAAAAAGTATATGCGGCAGTGAATGGATTATTTCATAATTATCATTTAGATGCTGTAGAAGATTATATTAATTTTTTACATGAAATACGAGTTGACAGAATTATTTTCGGGGATCCAGCAGTAGTAATGTATGTGAAGGCGCAAGAAAATCCAATACCACTTCATTGGAATGCAGAGACGTTAGTAACTAATCATTTTCAATGTAATTACTGGGGTAAAAGAGGCGCATCAAGAGCTGTCTTAGCACGTGAGCTGAATTTGGATGAAATTATTAATATAAAAGAAAATTCAAATGTGGAAATTGAGGTTCAAGTTCAAGGAATGACTTGTATGTTCCAATCAAAGCGTATGCTACTAGGCAATTATTATACGTTCCAAGATCGCCAAATGAAAATTGAACGTCGCAATGATGAACAATCTTTATTACTTTATGATGAAGAAAGACAAAATAATTACCCAGTTTACGAAGATTACAATGGTACGCACATTATGTCACCAAACGACATTTGTTTAATTGAAGAATTAGCACCATTTTTTGAGGCGGGTATAGATTCATTTAAAATCGATGGTATTCTACAAACGGAAGAATATATTAATGTGGTAACGGAACAGTATCGTCAAGCGATAGATTTGTACAATGAAGATCCTGAAATCTATGAAGATGAGAAATTTATGTTGATGGACCCAATTGAAGAAATTCAACCTGATCATCGACCATTTGACGAAGGTTTCTTATATAAACAAACAGTATATTAAGGAGGTTAATCATGAAGACAATAGAAGAGATTAAATCAACTCCTAAAACAGTTATGAAGAAACCAGAATTATTAGCACCTGCTGGAAACTTAGAAAAGTTAAAAATAGCAGTACATTATGGCGCTGATGCCGTATTTTTAGGTGGTCAAGAATATGGATTACGTTCAAATGCTGATAATTTCACGATGGAAGAAATAGCTGAAGGTGTTGAATTTGCGAACCGTTACGGTGCCAAAATTTATGTTACGACAAATATTATTGCACATGATGAGAATATTGAAGGTCTAGAATCATATTTGCGTAATTTGGAAAAGACTGGTGCGACAGGTATCATTGTTGCAGATCCTTTAATTATCGAAACATGTAAAGAAGTTGCGCCAAAACTTGAAATTCATTTATCTACTCAACAATCACTTTCTAATTACAAAGCTGTAGAATATTGGAAAGAAGAAGGATTGGATCGTGTTGTATTAGCACGTGAGACCGGCGCGATGGAAATGCGTGAAATGAAGGAAAAAGTAGATATTGAAATCGAAGCATTTATTCATGGTGCTATGTGTATCGCCTATTCAGGTAGATGTACATTAAGTAATCATATGACTGCAAGGGATTCCAACAGAGGCGGTTGCTGTCAAAGTTGCCGTTGGGATTATGAATTATTAGAAGTTGATGATAATGGTGAACTTGATGTTTTTTATAATCAAGGTGAAGTTACACCGTTTGCGATGAGTCCTAAAGATTTAAAATTAATCGAATCAATTCCTCAAATGATGGATATTGGTGTGGACTCATTAAAAATTGAAGGACGTATGAAGTCAATTCATTATATTGCAACAGTTGTCTCAGTATATCGTAAAGTCATTGATGCGTATGCGGCAGATCCTGACAACTTTAAGATTAATCCGGAATGGTTAATAGAGTTAGATAAATGTGCAAATAGAGACACTGCACCAGCATTCTTTGAGGGAACACCTGGTTATGAAGAACAGATGTTTGGTCAACAACAATCTAAAAAATCACCATTTGATTTTTGTGGTTTGGTATTAGATTATAATGAAGATACAAAAATTGCGACTATTCAACAACGAAATAACTTTAAACCAGGTCAAGAAATAGAATTCTTTGGTCCAGAAATTGAAACATTTACACAAGTAGTAGAAGCAATTTATGATGAAGAAGGTAACAGCTTAGACGCGGCGCGCCATCCATTACAAATCGTTCAAATTAAAGTGGATCGCCCGATATATCCAAACAACATGATGAGAAAGGAAATTGGCTAATGAAAGCTACTACAATCATTGGCATAGCTGGTGGATCTGGCTCAGGAAAAACAACTGTAACTAACGAAATTATGAAAAACTTAGAAGGTCATAGTGTCGCTTTACTTGCTCAAGATTACTATTATAAAGATCAAAAACACTTGACTTTCGACGAGCGCCTAGAAACCAATTATGACCATCCATTTGCATTCGATAATGATTTATTAATTGAAAATCTTAAAGACTTGAAAAATGGTAAAGCAGTAGAAGTACCGACATATGATTATGCTAGTCATACAAGAAGTGACATTACCATTGATTTTAAACCTAAAGATGTTATTATCGTAGAAGGTATTTTCGCTTTAGAAAATAAGGTATTACGTGATATGATGGATGTTAAAATATATGTTGATACAGATGCAGACTTGAGAATATTACGCCGTTTAACACGAGATACTAAAGAGCGTGGGCGTTCAATGGACTCTGTTATCAATCAATATTTAAGTGTTGTTAGACCTATGCATGACCAATTTATTGAACCGACTAAGAAATATGCTGATATAATTATTCCTGAAGGTGGGAGCAATAAAGTTGCAATAGATATTATGACAACAAAAATTCAGTCTTTAGTTAGCAAGCAATAGTATAATTCAGTAAAGGAAGATGACAATATGGAAAATCAAAAGCAATATCCAATGACTCAAGAAGGTTTTGAAAAATTAGAGCGTGAACTTGAAGAATTAAAAACAGTTAAGCGTCCTGAAGTTGTAGAGAAAATTAAAGTTGCACGTTCATTTGGTGACTTATCAGAGAACTCTGAGTATGATGCAGCAAAAGATGAACAAGGATTCATCGAACAAGATATTCAAAGAATTGAGCATATGTTAAGAAATGCATTAATCATTGAAGATACTGGAGATAACAACGTTGTTAAAATTGGTAAAACAGTAACGTTTGTAGAATTACCAGGTGATGAAGAGGAAAGTTATCAAATCGTTGGTTCAGCTGAATCAGATGCATTTAATGGTAAGATTTCAAATGAATCACCAATGGCTAAAGCGTTAATTGGTAAAGGTTTAGATGATGAAGTTCGTGTTCCACTACCTAATGGTGGCGAAATGAACGTAAAAATTGTTAATATCCAATAAATGATCAAATAGATTGTTTAATTGCGCGATTGAAGTGTGTTAATGATACTTCGGTCGTGCTTTTTTATATTCAAAATCAAAAAATCGGACAGATGAAAAGTAAAAATTTTCCATCAGACCGAATGATAGCAGAACCTAAATTAGTGTAAGAGTTACAATATTAACTACTCCATTTTAAAAAAGCAAAATATTTCCGAGAAAACAAATTGATTATCATTTGTTATTGTATGCGATTTGAATTACTTATTAAACAACTTGTGCTTCTCAATGATACAATGAAAAGGTATTCAATACTGGTTTATTGCAATACAAAGGGGGATTTAAAGTGGATGTAAGATTTATTAACGAGCAGACAATTATGATTTATTTTGAAAATAAAATATCCGAAGAGACATATCGTAATGTCACAGCAATGGTACGGTGGATACGAGAAAAAGAAATATTAGAAATTCAAGATATTGTCCCTTCGTATCGAGCAGTTCTAATATATTTTGATGAACAAGCTATAACATCTTCTAAATTAATTGAAAATTTAGAACTTAACAAATTTAATGAAAAAAATGTTCATGCTGTGAATCAAACCAATCGTATTATTAAAATACCTGTTCAATATGGTGGTACATATGGACCAGATATTGAAGAAGTAGCAAAGCATAATCGAATAACTGTTGAGCAAGTTATTGAAAAACATACAAGTAAACCTTATTTAATATATATGCTAGGATTTATGCCAGGATTTCCATACTTAGGCGGACTTGATGAACAACTACATACACCTAGACGTAATCAGCCAAGGTTAAAAATTCATGCAGGTTCTGTAGGTATTGCGAATAATCAAACAGGACTATATCCATCAGATTCTCCTGGCGGATGGCAAATTATTGGACGCACACCGTTAAAAGTATTTAGCAGCGAGCGTGAACCAATGTCAATGTACGAAGCAGGAGAATGGATACAATTTTATGCAATAGATGAACAAGAATTTATACAAATCGAAAGGGATATATCAGATGGCAACTTTAATGTTGATGACTGGGTGGTGATTGAAAATGTCAATTAAGATTTTACAACCAGGTCTCTTTTCAACGGTACAAGATCTAGGAAGAAAAGGTTATGAACATATTGGATTTTCAGGCGCAGGTGCCATGGATCAATTTAGTTTTAAGTTTGCGCAGTCATTAATTAACAATGATGGTCCAGCGATTGAATATACTTTGATCGGTCCTACCATTCAATTTAATACGCAAAATACATTTGTTATAACCGGTGGTAGTGTTAATGCCTTGCTAAATAATAAAACTATATCAATGAATTCTGTCATATTAGCTGAGAAAGGTGACATTTTAAAAATAGGTGCTATAACCAAAGGTGCACGCGGTTATCTTACTTTTGGTCATTCTATCAACGTACCTCCTATTGCTGAAAGTTATGCAACACATACCCGAAGCAGTATAGGAGGATTCAAAGGTAGAAAGTTATTAGCTAATGATGTAATAACAGTGAAAATAAATAATGACTTTAAAGAAAACATTGGAAAGACTATTCATTTACAGGACGATTTATTGCCAGAAAATAATATTATACACATTCTTCAAGGACCTCAATTCGAGGCATTTTCTGAAGAGGCTAGAGCGAAAATTGTAAATCATCCATATTTAATTACTGAACAATCAGACCGTATGGGCTATCGTTTGGAAGGTGACAGCGTTGCACCAATTAATCAAGCAGATATCATTTCTGAACCGGTTGCTCTTGGTAGTGTTCAAGTACCAAATGATGGTCAACCTATTATTCTGCTTAATGATAAACAAACGATAGGTGGTTATACCAAAATTGCAACTGTATGCAAATTTGATCTGCCAAAGTTAGCACAGATGAAACCACAAAATACAATTCAATTTAAATGGATATCATTCCAAGAAGCTGTAGATAAGAATCGGGAACAAATGTCTCTGTTTAATGAAATTCTTAAGAGTCATCAAAAGACTCCAATTTTTGATACATCTAGCTTGCGACATACTTCGAAAAAATTAGCAACAATTTTAAAAGGGGATTTGTAAAATGAATATTGAAAAAATCGAACAAATAATCAAATTAGTGAAGGAAAATGATGTTAAGAAATTTAAATATAAAAATTTTGAAGATGAAATAGAAATTGACTTCACTGACTCGAATCATTTGGCTGCACACAGTAATCAATCAAATCGAAGTATGAACAATAATGATTTGACAGCTTCAAAAGCGAATGATAACTCCGATGTTTCGACAAATGATTATCATGACATTAAATCACCAATGGTAGGTACATTCTTTTTACAAGATAGTAAAGAATTAACTGAACCAATTGTGAATGTCGGTGACAAAGTTAACAAGGGAGATATCATAGGATATGTTGAAGCGATGAAAGTGTTAAACGAGGTAACAACAGATGTTGCTGGAGAAATTACTGAAATAGTAGCTGATCATGGCACAAATGTTGAATACGACCAAGTTTTGGTACGTATTAAGTAAAGGGGGTAAGTAAATGCTTCGTTGTTTAATTGCGAACAGAGGTGAAATTGCTGTAAGGATTATAAGAGCTTGCAGAGAATATGGGATTGAAACTGTAGCAGTTTATGCAAAAGGGGACGAGCAAAGCTTGCATGTACATTTAGCAGATCAAGCTATATGTATTGGGGAAGCTAATGCTTTAGATAGTTATTTAAATATTGACCGCATCATATCTGCTGCACAAATCACTGGTGCTAATGCAATTCACCCAGGATATGGCTTTTTATCAGAATCAACAAAATTTGCTCAAACCGTTGAGGAACAAGGCATAGCGTTTATAGGGCCTACTAAAAAAACGATGGAAATGATGGGGGATAAAATAACAGCAAGACAAACAGTTCATCATGCAGGTGTTCCTGTGATTCCAGGATCAAATGGTGCTGTGAATCATGTGTCTGAAATTGAGAATCTTGCCAAAGACATCGGTTATCCAGTTGTTATCAAAGCTGCCAGTGGCGGTGGTGGTAAAGGTATACGTATTGTAAAGAAAGCTGAAGATTTAGAAAAGGCATTTAAAGAAGCTAAAAGTGAAGGAAAAAAATACTTTGATGATGATCGTGTTTATGTTGAGGCTTTTATACCAGTTGCAAAACATGTTGAAGTTCAAGTTATGGGAGATGGGCAGGATAATTATGTACATTTAGGGGAACGTGATTGTTCTGTACAACGTAAAAATCAAAAATTAATCGAAGAATCTCCTTGTGCAGCATTAACTGAAGAAAGACGACAACAAATATGTAACGATGCTGTTAAAGTTGCACGTGCAGCAAATTATAGAAGTGCAGGTACGATTGAATTTTTAGTAACTGATACCGCACATTACTTTATTGAAATGAATGCTCGAATACAAGTTGAACATACTGTTACAGAGATGCGAGCAGAACGTGATTTGGTTGCAGCACAATTGTATTTATTGGAACATAATCATTTACCTTTTTCACAAAGCGATATTCAATTTAATGGTCATGTGATAGAAGCGAGAATAAATGCCGAAAATCCTGAAAAGAAATTTCAACCAACACCAGGTAAAGTGACAGCGTTACATTTACCTCAAGGCTTTAATGTGCGAGTCGATTCTTTACTATATCACGGTTATCAAGTTTCACCATATTATGATTCTTTAGTAGCTAAAGTAATTGTAAAATCTCATGATAGAGCTTCAGCAATTGATAAGTTGAAAGTCACCTTAGATGAAATGGTGATAGATGGATTTTCTACAACTGCCGATTTTTTATATGCAGTTTTAAATTATCCACTATATCGTGATGGAGATGCAAAAGATGTTGATATTAAATTTTTAGAAAAACATCAAATTGTTAAAGGGGTGGAATTATAATGCGAGTTGATTTGAATTGTGATTTAGGCGAAGCATTTGGAAATTATTCCTTTGGTGGTGATCATCAAATTATTCCGTTAATTACAAGTGCGAATGTTGCTTGTGGTTTTCACGCTGGTGATGAAAATGTAATGAATGAAACGGTAAAACTTGCCAAAGCACATAATGTTGCAGTAGGTGCACATCCTGGTTTACCTGATTTGAAAGGCTTTGGCAGACGAAATATAGATATCTCTAACGACGAGATTTATAATTTGATGATTTATCAATTAGGTGCATTACAAGGGTTTTGTCGCATTCATCAAGTTAAAATTAATCATGTTAAACCGCATGGTGCATTGTATCAGATGGGTGCAAAAGACAGAGAAATAGCAAACGTTATAGCACAAGCTGTTTATGACTTTGATCCATCACTAGTGTTAGTAGGATTAGCAAATTCATATCTAATTTCAGAAGCAATGAATGTCGGATTAATTACAGCTTCTGAAGTGTTTGCTGATAGACGATACGAAGATGATGGGCAGCTCGTTAGTAGAAAAGAAAGTGATGCTGTGATTACTGATACTGACGAAGCACTTAAGCAGGTTTTAAAGATGGTGAAGGAAAATAAAGTTATTTCAAAAAACAATAAGGAAGTAACGTTACAAGCAGATACAATTTGTGTGCATGGTGATGGAGAACATGCATTATTATTTGTTTCGAAAATTAGAGAAATTTTAATGAAAGAAGGCATTGATATTCAATCCTTATAGGGGGCTAAAAAAATGGGGAGAAATTTAAAGCTTAAAAAAGAAAGTGACTTTGAATTCACAAAAAATCATAAAAGGTTATTATTAGGTTCTGTATTTTTGATGGCAACTTCTGCAATTGGGCCAGCATTTTTAACGCAAACAGCAGTATTTACATCACAATTTTTTGCAAGTTTCGCATTTGCCATATTACTGTCTATCATCATTGACATTGGTGCACAAATTAATATATGGCGCATATTAGTTGTAACTGGTTTAAGAGGTCAAGAAATATCAAATAAAGTTGTTCCTGGGCTTGGTACTGTTATCTCAATATTGATTGCATTTGGTGGTCTAGCTTTTAATATTGGTAATATTGCTGGTGCCGGTTTAGGTTTAAATGCAATTTTTGTATTAGATGTAAAATGGGGCGCAGCTATTACTGCAATCTTTGCAATATTAATCTTTGTAAGTAAAAGTGGCCAAAAAATTATGGACGTTGTTTCAATGATTCTTGGTATTGTGATGATTTTAGTTGTGGCATATGTGATGTTTGTTTCTAATCCACCTTATGGTGATGCTTTTGTGCATACATTTGCGCCAGAACATCCAATGAAATTAGTCTTGCCAATCATTACGTTAGTTGGTGGAACTGTAGGTGGTTATATTACCTTTGCAGGTGCACATCGTATATTAGACTCTGGCATTAAAGGTAAGCAATATTTACCATTTGTAAATCAATCAGCAATTGCTGGTATTTTAACTACAGGTATTATGAGAACGTTACTATTCCTAGCGGTATTAGGAGTTGTTGTAACAGGTGTGACATTAAGTTCTGAAAATCCACCAGCGTCAGTTTTTGAACACGCAATTGGACCAATTGGAAAGAATATTTTTGGTATTGTGTTATTTGCTGCAGCTATGTCATCAGTAATTGGCTCAGCATACACAAGCGCAACATTTTTAAAAACACTTCATAAATCATTTAACGAAAGAAGTAATTTAATTGTGATTGTGTTTATCGTTATTTCAACAATGATTTTCTTATTTATTGGAAAACCAATCAGCCTTTTAATTATAGCAGGCGCGATAAATGGATGGATTTTACCTATTACGTTAGGTGCAATTTTGATTGCAAGTAAAAAGAAATCAATTGTTGGTGATTATAAACACCCAAATTGGATGTTCATCTTTGGTATCGTTGCAGTACTTGTTACAATATTGACAGGTATATTCTCATTCAAAGAAGTACTTCAGTTATTTTAAAAGACATTTCGACTAATAGCATCACTGTAAATGTTGTTAGTATTAGGCAAGATGTATTTTGATTTCCGGTGATTCATTTATAAAGCATAATTAGATATATTTTAAGGGAGAGTGGTGCATGACAAATGTACTGCTCTTTTTGTTGTGTATCAGTATTGTGATGTTTTAATGCGAATATTATATGAATCATTATGAAATTTAATAAAAATAAAAGAAATGATTATCATTTTTTCTGATATACTGTTAAACGGTTTGGAATTTTTATGTTTACACTGTATTGGTTGATATAACTCAACTAATAATTACGAACAGGGTATTTCAAATTGAAAAGTATTATGAACGTGATACATAATCAAAATTGTAGGCTCAAGGGAGTGGGACAGAAATGATATTTTCGCAAAATTTATTTCGTCGTCCCACCCCGGCAAGGTTGACTAGAATTGAAAAAAGCTTGTTACAAGCGCATTTTCGTTCAGTCAACTACTGCCAATATAACTTCGTAGAGCATAGAACATTGATTTATTTCCCAGCCTGTTTATCATTTATGTCTCGCTCTCAAATGTAAATTAATAATTGTTTTGGGGAGTTTGAAGTTAAATATTTAACAGGATTTATTTTAATATTATTGTTAGAAGAAATTTTGACAAATTCAGCAAGTGCAATCGAATATTCAGACTTACATCATAAAAGTAAGTTTGATTCAAAGCGTCTAAGTAATGCTAAGATGTCATTCATCAATCCAACTCAGCTTGAAAATAAAAACACAAACGATAGACTGTTGAAGCATGATTTGTTATTTCATGACATGTTCGTAAATGATGATTGGAAAAAAGATTTTAAAGTTGAATTCGAAAATGAGGCACTTTCAAAGAAATTTATAAATAAGGATATCGATATATTTGCTGGAAATTATGGATATGGATGTCATGGGGGAGCAACCAATAAAACGCAATGTAGTTATGGTGGTGTTACTTTAAGTGACAATAATAAGTACGATGATTATAAGAATATACCTTGTAATTTATGGATTGACGGACATCAAGCAGAAATAGAATTAACAGCAGTAAAAACGAAAAAGAAAATTGTTACCATTCAAGAATTAGATGTTCAATTAAGAAATTATTTGAATGAGAAGTATAAGTTGTACGAACAAGGTGGCGACATTGTTAAAGGGTATGTTAAATATCATAATGATGATGAACAAAATATAGAATATAATTTTTATAATTTAAATGGTGAGTATGGTTATGAGATATTAAAAATGTATGCTGATAATAAAACTATCAATAGTGACAAATTGCATTTAGATATCTATTTATTCAAATCATAATTTAATTAAGTTAATCATTAATAATCTTTGACAGTGAAATATAAAGTACCTGTCATTATACTGTTACAAATAAAAACAGCAGTAAGGATGATAACACTTAGAAAAGTCTTACTGCTGTTTTCTATTAGAATTATCTTTAATACACACAGGAATTCGATACGAAACAAATATGATTAACTGTGTAATTACAAAATAAAACTACTATAGTAAAAAGAAGATAAAGACGATGATAATAAATGCATCGAATATAATTTTCTTGATGTTTTTATCAACAACATCAGGTAAGGACATAAGTATAAATCCTAGAATTAGAGTGTAGCGACATATGTTCATAATTGTTGCTGTAAACTCGATATTAAATGAAAACTTTAAAAATATACTTATAAATAAAATGACAAACGACGCAATTGCAATAAAACTGCCGTATGTAGCTATCTTTGTTACGAGACTATTTTGATTATTTTCAGCCATTGTAAAATCCTCTTATTTCATCATTATTATTTTAAACATATCATTTTCCTGTTATTTAATAAAGTTTCTTGACACGATTGGTTGATGTAATTGATATGATTAGTTTTTGAAAAATAGACAAATTAGAAGCATCGAATTCACTGTTATGAGTTCAAAAATAATTATTTATGATACCAAGTTATTGAAAGAGCTTTTTATAAAAATAAAGCAAAAGTTTTATACAGTAATGAAAATCATGATACTTGTCGTTGTAGTGATTAAAATGTGATAAAATAACAAATGCTAGGATTTTTTAAAAGAGGTGAATCAAAGGATGATTGGTATAATTGGTGCCATGGAAGAAGAAGTAACAATATTAAAAAATAAATTAACACAATTAAGCGAAATTTCAGTTGCACATGTTAAATTTTATACTGGCATTTTAAAAGATAGAGAAGTAGTGATTACCCAAAGCGGCATTGGAAAAGTTAATGCTGCAATTTCTACGACATTATTAATTAATAAGTTTAAACCGGACGTCATTATTAATACAGGTTCTGCTGGAGCTTTAGATGAAAGTTTAAATGTAGGTGACGTTCTTATAAGTGATGATGTAAAATATCATGATGCGGATGCAACAGCATTTGGTTATGAATATGGACAAATACCACAGATGCCGGTAGCATTTCAATCAAGTAAACCTTTAATAGAAAAAGTATCTCAAGTTGTACAACAACAACAATTAACAGCTAAAGTAGGCTTAATTGTAAGTGGTGATAGCTTTATCGGTAGTGTTGAACAACGTCAAAAAATTAAAAAAGCATTTCCAAATGCGATGGCGGTTGAAATGGAAGCAACTGCAATTGCACAAACATGTTATCAATTTAATGTACCATTTGTTGTAGTTCGTGCAGTTTCAGACTTAGCAAATGGAGAAGCGGAAATGAGCTTCGAAGCATTTTTAGAAAAAGCAGCTGTATCATCAAGTCAAACTGTTGAAGCATTAGTGTCTCAATTATAAAAAGGTAAAGGTGAGTTAAATGGGTTTAGTTCGCAAGTTTTTTATGCCGAATTCATATGTTCAATCAATATTTCAAATTGATTTAGACAAGTTAGTGGACAAAGGCGTTAAAGGTATTATTACAGATTTAGATAATACGCTAGTAGGTTGGGATGTTAAAGAACCTACAGAACGTGTTAAAGCATGGTTTAAGGAAGCTAATGAAAAAGGAATCACTATTACAATCGTGTCTAATAATAATGAGTCTCGTGTTGCTAGTTTTAGTCAGCATTTAGACATCGATTTTATTTTTAAAGCGAGAAAGCCAATGGGGAAAGCGTTTGATAAAGCAATAACTAAGATGAATATCAGACCAGATCAAACTGTTGTTATAGGTGACCAAATGCTTACTGATGTATTTGGTGGTAATCGTCGAGGTCTATATACAATTATGGTTGTTCCAGTTAAACGAACTGATGGCTTTATTACTAAGTTTAATAGATTAATTGAAAGACGATTATTACGTCATTTCAGTAAAAAAGGTTATATCACATGGGAGGAAAATTGATTGTCTGACATTTTAAAATGTATCGGTTGTGGTGCACCACTTCAATCTGAAGATAAAAATAAACCTGGTTTTGTACCAGAGCATAATATGTTTCGTGATGACGTGATTTGCAGACGTTGTTTCCGCTTGAAAAATTATAACGAAGTTCAAGATGTAGGATTAGAAAGTGAAGACTTTTTAAAATTATTATCAGGACTTGCGGATAAAAAGGGTATTGTCGTCAATGTCGTGGATGTATTTGACTTTGAAGGATCATTTATTAATGCAGTTAAACGTATTGTCGGAAACAAAAAAATCATTTTAGCAGCAAATAAATTGGATTTATTGCCGAAACAAATTAATAAACGTCGAGTTAAAGAATGGTTAAAACGAACAGCAAGAAAATATGGTTTGGAAGCTGACGATGTCGTATTAATTTCAGCTGAAAAAGGCTGGGGCATAGACGACTTATTATCATCAATTGCGAATATTCGAGATAATGAAGATGTGTATATTGTAGGGACAACGAATGTTGGGAAATCTACATTGATTAATAAACTGATTGAAGCTAGTGTTGGTGAAAAAGATGTAGTAACAACTTCAAGATTCCCTGGAACAACTTTAGATATGATAGATATTCCTTTAGATGAATCATCATTTATGTATGATACACCAGGTATTATTCAAGATCATCAAATGACGCATTTAGTTAGTGAAAAAGAATTGAAAATTATTATGCCTAAGAAAGAAATAAAACAACGCGTATATCAATTAAATGAGGCGCAAACATTATTCTTCGGCGGTCTAGCGCGCATAGATTATGTATCAGGTGGTAAACGTCCGTTAGTTTGTTTCTTTTCTAATGACTTGAATATACATCGTACTAAAACGGAGAAGGCTAATGATTTATGGCGTAATCAACTTGGCGATTTATTAACGCCACCTGGAAATCCACAAAATTTTGATCTTAATGAGATAAAGGCTGTTAGACTTGAAACAGGCAAAGAGAAACGCGATGTTATGATCTCTGGTCTAGGCTTTATAACTATAGGACCAGGAGCTAAAGTAATCGTTCGTGTTCCTAAAAATGTTGATGTTGTATTAAGAAATTCTATTTTATAAGGTGATTTAAAAAATGAAATTTGCAGTTATCGGAAATCCTATTTCACATTCCTTGTCGCCCGTTATGCATAGAGCAAATTTTAATTCTTTAGGATTAGCTGATACTTATGAAGCTTTAAATATTCCAATTGAAGATTTTCATTTAATTAAAGAAATTATTTCAAAAAAAGAATTAGATGGCTTTAATATCACAATTCCTCATAAAGAACGTATCATATCGTATTTAGATCATGTTGATGAACAAGCGATTAATGCAGGTGCAGTTAACACTGTTTTGATAAAAGATGGCAAGTGGATAGGGTATAATACAGATGGTATTGGTTATGTTAAAGGATTGCACAGCGTTTATCCAGATTTAGAAAATGCATACATTTTAATTTTGGGCGCAGGTGGTGCAAGTAAAGGCATTGCTTATGAATTAGCAAAATTTGTAAAGCCCAAATTAACTGTTGCGAATAGAACGATGGCTCGTTTTGAATCTTGGAATTTAAATATAAACCAAATTTCATTAGCAGATGCTGAAAAGTATTTAGCTGAATTCGATATCGTTATTAATACAACACCAGCGGGTATGGCTGGAAATAACGAAAGTATTATTAATTTAAAACATCTTTCTCCCAATACTTTAATGAGTGATATTGTTTATATACCGTATAAAACACCTATTTTAGAGGAAGCAGAGCGCAAGGGAAACCATATTTATAATGGCTTAGATATGTTTGTTTACCAAGGTGCGGAAAGCTTTAAAATTTGGACTAATAAAGATGCTGATATGAATTCTATGAAAACAGCAGTTTTACAACAATTAAAAGGAGAATAACATATGCTTACTGGCAAACAAAAAAGATACTTAAGAAGTTTAGCACACAATATTGATCCGATTTTTCAAATTGGAAAAGGCGGTATCAACGAAAATATGATTAAACAAATAGATGATACGTTAGAAAACAGAGAATTGATTAAAGTACATGTACTACAAAATAACTTTGATGATAAAAAAGAATTAGCTGAAACATTAAGCGAAGCTACGCATAGTGAATTAGTGCAAGTGATTGGATCTATGATAGTGATTTATAGAGAATCTAAAGATAATAAAGAAATTGAATTGCCATAATAATGAAAAAGATAGTACTTTACGGCGGTCAGTTTAACCCTATCCATACTGCACATATGATAGTAGCTAGCGAAGTATTTCATGAATTACAGCCAGATGAATTTTATTTCTTACCTAGTTTTATGTCTCCATTGAAAAAGCACCATGATTTTATAGACGTTCAGCACAGATTAACAATGATACAGATGATTATCGACGAGCTTGGTTTTGGAGATATTTGCGACGATGAAATTAAACGTGGTGGTCAGAGTTATACCTATGACACGATCAAGGCATTCAAGGAGCAACACAAAGACAGTGAGTTGTACTTTGTTATTGGGACGGATCAGTATAACCAACTAGAGAAATGGTATCAAATTGAATACTTAAAAGAAATGGTTACTTTTGTAGTTGTAAATCGAGACAAAAATAGTCAAAATGTTGAAAATGCTATGATAGCAATTCAGATACCTAGGGTAGATATAAGTTCGACAATGATTCGACAAAGAGTTAGTGAAGGGAAATCTATCCAAGTTCTTGTTCCTAAATCCGTTGAAAACTATATTAAGGGGGAAGGATTATATGAACATTGAAAAAGCAAAACGGCTTGCAAAAGAGAAACTGCCAGAGAAACGTTATAATCATTCTTTAAGAGTTTCAGAAACAGCTATTAAATTGGCAGAAATTTATGATGGAGACACTAGTAAAGTAGAATTAGCAGGTGTATTACATGATTTCTGTAAATATGATGATTTAGGTAAAATGTATCAAATTGTTCGACAATACGAATTAGGTAATGATCTACTGAGTTATGGTAGTGAAATATTGCATGGCCCTGTGTGTGCAGCAATCATGGAACATGAATATGGTATCAATGATGAGGAAGTATTAATGGCTATCAAATACCATACTACTGGACGTCAACAAATGACAAAAACTGAAAAACTGATTTTTATTGCAGATTACATCGAACCTGGAAGAACAATCCCAGGAGTTGATGATATTCGAGATATGGCATACAATCAAGGTAGTTTAGATAAGACAATTTATGAAATTTCTAAACGCACAGTACTATTTTTAATACAGAAAGATATTACGGTATATAATAAGACGATTGACTGTTTAAATTATTATAACTATAGTGACGAAAGAATAAAGGATGATTAAATGAATTCACAAGAATTATTAGCAATTGCTGTGGATGCAATTGACAATAAAAAAGGCGAAGATACGATTTCTTTAGAAATGAAAGGTATCAGCGATATGACAGATTATTTTGTTGTAACGCACGGAAATAATGAACGACAAGTTCAAGCGATTGCTAGAGCGGTGAAAGAAGTAGCCAATGAACAAAATATAGAAGTAAAACGTATGGAAGGATACAATGAAGCGCGTTGGATATTAATTGACTTAGCTGATGTTGTGGTACATGTTTTCCATAAAGACGAAAGAAATTATTATAATATTGAAAAGTTATATCAAGATGCACCATTAGAATCATATGGTCAGGTTGCGTATTAATTATGTCGCAATATGCAGAAATGAGCCTAGTGTACGATCAATTGACTCAAGATCAACCATATGAAAAATGGTTTGAAATTGTAAAAAATCACTGCAAAGATGAATCAAATATTTTAGATATTGGATGCGGTACTGGTAGTTTAACAGTTCAATTAGAAGCTTTAGGTAATGTTACTGGTATGGATTTAAGTGTTGATATGTTGACTGTTGCAGCTCAAAAATCAGCAAATGTAAATTGGCTTGAAGGAGATATGACATCTTTTGATTTGCAACAACAATTTGATATCATCACTATTTTTTGTGACTCTCTAAATTATTTGCAAGATGAAACAGCAGTGATTGAAACATTCATCAATGTTTATCATCATCTGACTGATTCAGGTGTATTTATTTTTGATGTACATACTGTTTATAAAATGATGACTTTGTTTAATAATCAAAGTTATATTGATGATAAAGGGGACATTTTTTTAGCATGGGATGCTGTGCAAGGAGATTTACCTTTAAGTGTTTATCATGATATGACATTTTTCATTCGACATGAAGATGAAACATATTCAAGATTTGATGAGTCTCATTTTCAGAGAACATTTGATGAAAAGACATATTTGTCTTGGTTAGCTCAAGTTGGTTTTAAACATGTTGAAACATTTACTGATTTTAATATAGATGAACATAATGAAGATGCAGAAAGATTGTTTTTCATTGCGAAAAAATAAAAGTAAAACCACTCGCTCAGACGTGTATAAAGTTGAGGAGTGGTTTTATTGTATCAATTTTTATTACGCTATAAAGATTTTTTAACTCAGTGGAAGTTATATATTATAAGTGCTGTTGTTTTAATTATGGTATTAATTGGTTTTATATTCTGGAGACAAGATGATTATACTTCAAGAAATTTTGAAAATAAAGATACTGCTCTGAAACAAAGCACTAGTGAAAATAATAGTTTGTCCAAATTAGAAGATGTCCAGGTCAAAGATGGAGATAATTCCAAAAATAAAGGTCCTGTATATGTCGATGTAAAAGGTGCTGTTAAACATCCTAATGTTTATAAAATGACATCTAAGGATAGAGTAGTTGATTTACTTGATAAAGCACAATTATTGGATGATGCAGATGTAAGTCGAATTAATTTGTCTGAAAAATTAACAGATCAAAAAATGATTTTCATACCTCATAAAGGACAAAAGAATGTTGAACCACAAATTGAAGTAAACAGTGTGCACGTAAAAAATGGGAACACAAATAATACTAAAGTAAATTTAAATACGGCATCTGTATCAGAATTGATGTCTGTTCCTGGAGTAGGGCAAGCTAAAGCTAATGCAATTGTTGAATATCGCAACCAACAAGGTGCATTTCAAGAAATTGACGATTTGAAAAAAGTAAAAGGTTTTGGAAGTAAAACTTTTGATAAACTGAAATCTTATTTCACGACATAATGGATTATTTTAATTGCAAATTTTATTTTTTGTGATTAATCTTATATTATTAGAAAATGTTACTAAATTTTAAGTATGGAAGGTGAACATCTTGGAAAGAATCAAATGGGAAGAATATTTTATGGCACAAAGTCATTTGCTAGCATTACGTTCAACTTGTCAAAGATTATCTGTAGGTGCAACGATTGTTAAGGATAATCGTATTATTGCTGGTGGGTATAATGGCTCTGTAGCTGGCGAGGTGCATTGTATAGATGAAGGATGTTTAATTGAAGATGGACATTGTATCAGAACGATACATGCAGAAATGAATGCTTTATTACAATGTGCAAAACAAGGTGTATCTACTGAAGGTGCAACAATCTATGTTACTCATTTTCCATGCCTAAATTGTACAAAGTCAATTATTCAAGCAGGTATAAAGCGTATCTACTATGCAGAAGATTATCATAACCATGAATATGCAACTAAATTACTCAAACAATCTGGTATTGAATTTAAAAAAATTCCATTTTCACCAGAATATGTTGCTAAATATCTGACTAAAGGTTAATGTTTTGCTGTATGTCGCGTTATCAATGATTGTAGGAGTGCTTTGGAATTCTAGCAAAGTGCTCTCTACATTTCTTTTCATTTTACTTTTGTATATTACTTATCGTAAAAATAAAATCGTTTATGCCCCTATTTCTCTCTTTTTAATCATTTTCTCCTCATGGTATTTACATTATTCACAACAAGCAATATTTAATTATATCAATTATATTGAACGTAATTCTCAGTTTAATGAGCGTGCTCAAGTAATCCAAATTCAACGTCAAGGTAGTGACACATATAAAGGTAGGTTGAGTTTAAAAAATGAAATATATCCTTTCTTTTTAACAAATAAAAAGAATTTTGATTTAAAGAAAATTGAAAGTCGTAATTGTATTGTTAAAGGACAATTCAAAGTTAATGACAATAAGTTTGTAACTCTTAAATTACAAAGTATAGTTGTACAAAGCTGCCTAGAATCGAACCGGTCTAATTTAATTGAGAAACATAAACAGTTTATAATGAATCGAATTTATGATTCGGGTATTAAGTTTCCGGATCGTATTATGGCATTGATTACTGGTGACGTAAAAGAAATTAATGAGCAATTTAAGGAACGTGTTAAAGAGATAGGTATATATCATTTGCTGGCAGTTAGTGGCTCGCATATAGCTGCAATTGTATTCTTAATTTACAAACCTTTAAAACGATTAAATTTACCTTTATTTGTCATTAAAGGAATTACAATCATTGTATTAGCTTTATTTGCTCAATACACAAATTATGCACCTAGTGCTGTAAGAGCTATAATAATGACAACTCTTGTACTGCTTATTACTAAGCAAATTAAAATAAAGGGTATTCAGCTATTAGCATTTGCATTTATAATTATGTTTATTTTAAATCCACTAGTTGTTTATGATATTGGATTTCAATTTTCATTCATCATTTCATTTTTTATTATGCTACTTTTTCCTTTTTTACAGCAATTGTCAAAGTTACAATCATTATTCATAATTACGTTTATTGCACAATTAGCTTCATTTATCGTTGCCATTCCAAACTTTCATCAACTTCAATGGGTGGGATTTTTATCTAATTTGATTTTTGTACCGTACTATTCGATTATATTGTTTCCGCTATCTATTTTATTCTTTATTACAAGTCATTTTATTGTGGGATTAACGCCGCTAAATTACTTGGTTGACCTAAGTTTTAATTTTCATGACTGGTTACTAGACCTATTCACAAGAATCAAGCAATCACATTTTTCTGTTCCCAAGTTTAATGATTGGATATTTATAATATTTATAATTTCTGTTTATTACATATTTTGGTTATTGGCTAAACGTAAATATATATTGGTTACGGTTTGGACTATAATTATTCTGACATTATTAATAACGTTTCCAACAAATTCACATCACAAAATTACAATGTTAAATGTGGGGCAGGGAGACAGTATTTTATATGAAGGTGGTAAGAACCAAAATGTCTTGATTGATACAGGTGGGAAAGTGATTGATGATACTAAACAACCTAGTTATTCAATTTCTAAATATCATATTTTACCAACGCTAAATGAAAGAGGGATAAATGAATTAGAGTATCTAATTTTAACACATCCACACAATGACCATATTGGTGAAGTGGAATATATTATTAGTCATATTAAAATTAAACATATAGTGATATACAATAAGGGATATAGTAGTAATACATTGATGTTATTATCGAAATTAAGCCATAAGTATAACATTAAACTTATGGATGTAAGACAAGTTAGTAGTTTTAAACTTGGAGATAGTAGTTTTCTATTTTTTGATAGTTTTATTCCAAATAGCCGAGATAAAAATGAATATTCTATTATTACTATGATTACATATCAAAATAAAAAAGTTTTATTAATGGGCGATGCTAGTAAAAATAATGAATCTTTACTACTAAAAAAATATAACTTGCCGGAGATTGATATTTTAAAAGTAGGACATCATGGGAGCAAGACAAGTAGTTCTAAAGAATTTATAGAGATGATTAAGCCTAAAATAAGTTTGATTTCTTCTGGGAAGAACAATATGTATCATCTTCCTAATATAGAAGTTGTTAAACGATTGCAAAGGATTCGCAGTCGCATTTACAATAGTCAACAAAACGGTCAAGTTACAATTGACTTAGATGATAATTTAAAAGTTGATTCAAACTCTTATGGAAATGCAAGTGGTTTATAGATACAGAAACATGATATAATCTATTGATGTGTCAAACGAATGAAAGGGTGTAATGAATGAGCGACAATATTGTAGCTATTTATGGAGATGTGCCTGAATTGGTTGAAAAACAAAGTGCAGAAATCATATCACAATTTTTGAAAAGTGATAGAGATGACTTTAACTTTGTGAAATATAATTTATACGAAACAGAGATTGCACCAATTGTTGAAGAAACATTAACATTGCCTTTCTTTTCAGATAAAAAAGCAATTTTGGTTAAAAATGCATATATATTTACAGGTGAAAAAGCGCCAAAAGATATGGCTCATAATGTAGATCAATTAATAGAATTTATTGAAAAATATGATGGCGAAAATTTGATTGTCTTTGAGATATATCAAAATAAACTTGATGAAAGAAAAAAGTTAACTAAAACTCTAAAAAAGCATGCAAGGCTTAAAAAAATAGAGCAAATGTCTGAAGAAGAAATAAAAAAATGGATTCAAAGTAAATTAAATGAGAATTTCAAAGATATCAAAAGAGATGCATTAGATTTATTTATTGAGTTGACAGGTATTAACTTTAATATTGTCTCACAAGAGATAGAAAAGTTGATTTTATTTTTAGGCGATAGACCAACAATTAATAAGCAGGATGTTAACCAAATTATTAATAGAAGTTTAGAGCAAAATGTATTTTTACTGACTGAATACATTCAGAAAAGAAAGAAAGAACAAGCAATTCATTTAGTAAAAGATTTAATAACTATGAAAGAAGAACCAATTAAATTACTTGCACTAATTACAAGTAATTACCGATTATTTTATCAATGTAAGATTCTGAGTCAAAAAGGATATAGTGGACAGCAAATTGCTAAAACAATAGGAGTACATCCATACAGAGTAAAATTAGCGTTAGGACAAGTAAGACATTATCAACTTGATGAATTATTGAATATTATAGATGCTTGTGCGGAAACTGATTATAAACTTAAATCATCATATATGGATAAACAGTTAATACTGGAATTATTCATTCTATCTTTATAAAAAATAAAAGTTCAAGCATGCGCTTGAACTTTTATTTAAAAAGATTATTTATTTGCAGTCATTAATTGTGATTTAATACGGTCAGCTTTGTTTGAATGTATTAAATTACTTTGAGCAGCTTTGTCTACTAACTTAACTGCTAAGCTTACTAATTCATTTTTATTATCAGCGTTATTTGAAACAGCTGTTTTAGCGTTTTTAACTGCTGTACGCATTGCACTCTTTTGTGAAATGTTGCGTGCTTCAGCTTTTTCAGTTGTTTTTACACGTTTAATTGCAGATTTGATATTTGCCATTTCTGTCACCTCCTAAAAGTGAGTTCATCTTATCAAAATTTTATTTGATTACAACAAGAAATATTTTAACAAAAGTCTAACCGTTGTGCAATCATTTATTTGATGGGGTTAGCTTAAAATTTTGCAGATTTAATAAATTGTGTTGGAAACACAATCAATACGTTTTATAATTATAAGTACGTAATTAACATATTAACATATCGCAAGTATGTATTTAAATAAAGATTGTTATAATTTCAAAGTTCATCCAAGATTATGGCGTTTGCATTTACCTATTAAAAACGTTATTATATCAAAGATGCGAAAGATAATACGGGTTTATTTTATGAAAGTGAGAAGGATAAAATGGATAATGAGCAACGCTTAAAAAGAAGAGAGAATATAAGGAATTTCTCGATTATAGCACATATTGACCACGGAAAATCTACATTGGCTGATAGAATTTTAGAAAATACCAAATCAGTTGAAACAAGAGATATGCAAGATCAGTTACTAGATTCAATGGATTTAGAAAGAGAACGTGGTATTACAATCAAATTAAACGCAGTACGTTTAAAGTACGAAGCTAAAGATGGAAATACTTATACATTCCATTTAATCGATACGCCTGGACACGTCGATTTTACATATGAAGTGTCACGTTCTTTGGCAGCTTGTGAGGGTGCGATTTTAGTAGTAGATGCGGCTCAAGGTATCGAAGCACAAACATTAGCAAATGTTTATTTGGCATTAGATAATGAGTTAGAGTTATTGCCTGTTATTAACAAAATTGATTTACCTGCTGCAGAACCTGAACGCGTGAAACAAGAAATTGAAGATATGATAGGTTTAGACCAAGACGATGTTGTTTTAGCAAGTGCTAAATCTAACATTGGAATTGAAGAGATACTAGAGAAAATAGTTGAAGTTGTGCCAGCTCCAGATGGTGACCCAGAAGCACCACTAAAAGCATTAATATTTGATTCTGAGTATGATCCATATAGAGGGGTAATTTCATCGATAAGAATTGTAGACGGTGTTGTTAAAGCTGGAGATAAAATTCGAATGATGGCCACTGGTAAAGAGTTCGAAGTAACAGAAGTTGGAATTAATACACCTAAGCAGCTTCCAGTTGATGAATTAACAGTTGGTGATGTTGGTTATATTATTGCAAGTATTAAAAATGTTGATGATTCTAGGGTTGGTGACACCATCACATTAGCTAGTAGACCTGCATCAGAACCATTGCAAGGTTATAAGAAAATGAATCCAATGGTATATTGCGGACTGTTCCCAATAGATAACAAAAATTATAATGATTTAAGAGAAGCATTAGAAAAATTACAATTGAATGATGCATCATTAGAATTCGAGCCTGAATCATCACAAGCATTAGGTTTTGGTTATAGAACTGGTTTCTTAGGTATGTTACACATGGAAATAATTCAAGAAAGAATTGAAAGAGAATTTGGCATTGAATTAATTGCAACAGCACCATCTGTAATTTATCAATGTATTTTAAGGGACGGTTCAGAAGTGACGGTTGATAACCCAGCACAAATGCCAGATCGTGATAAAATTGATAAAATATTTGAGCCATATGTTCGTGCAACTATGATGGTTCCAAATGACTATGTAGGTGCAGTAATGGAATTATGTCAACGTAAACGTGGACAATTTATAAATATGGACTATTTAGATGATATTCGTGTAAATATTGTTTATGAATTACCTTTAGCTGAAGTTGTATTTGATTTCTTCGATCAACTTAAATCTAATACCAAAGGATATGCATCATTTGATTATGAGTTCATCGAAAATAAAGAAAGTAATTTAGTGAAGATGGATATTTTATTAAACGGTGATAAAGTGGATGCTCTAAGCTTCATAGTTCATAGAGATTTTGCATATGAACGTGGTAAAGCATTAGTTGAAAAACTTAAAACGTTAATTCCAAGACAGCAATTTGAAGTACCTGTACAGGCTGCAATAGGACAAAAAATTGTAGCGCGTACAAATATTAAATCAATGGGTAAAAACGTTTTAGCTAAATGTTATGGCGGTGACATAAGCCGTAAACGTAAATTACTTGAAAAACAAAAAGCAGGTAAAGCTAAGATGAAAGCAGTTGGTAATGTTGAAATTCCACAAGATGCTTTCTTGGCTGTATTGAAAATGGATGACGAATAATTTTTTGAAAATCAATCTACAATTTACAATGAATAAAGTTTAATAACTAAAAAGAGGGAGCCTAGGATAAATTAACGTCCTGGGCTTTACAATGTTATATTGGCAGTCATCGACAGAGTTAAAATGAGCTTATAACAATGGGGCCCCAACACAGAGAATTTCGAAAAGAAATTCTACAGACAATGCAAGTTGGGGTGGGACGACGAAATAAATTTTGCGAAAATATCATTTCTGTCCCACTCCCTTATGCATGAGTTTTACTCATGTAATTTTATTTTTAAGGACATATTACATCTGGCTAATGTGTAAGAGCCACTACATAATAAATCATTAGTGGTTCTTTATTATTTCTATCTCACTCCCTCTAAACAAGAATAAATATCAAAATGAATCGATATATTAGACAACCATTGATTAAACGTTAAAGTTAAAAGTAAGAATAACAGCAGATAGTCCAACAGGATGTAGCCGATTGGATAAACAGTCTGAGAAGCGGGGCATTAAAATGACGGTACAAAGTGCATATATACATATTCCATTTTGTGTAAGAATATGTACATATTGTGATTTCAATAAATATTTTATACAGAATCAACCTGTAGATGAGTACTTAGATGCACTAATAACAGAAATGTCTACAGCAAAATATAGGAACTTAAAGACCATGTATGTAGGTGGCGGCACACCAACGGCCCTTTCTATTAATCAGTTGGAAAGATTACTTAAAGCAATAAGTGATACGTTTACAATCACAGGCGAGTATACATTTGAAGCAAATCCTGATGAGTTAACTAAAGAGAAAGTCCAACTATTAGAGAAATATGGAGTAAATAGAATTTCAATGGGCGTTCAAACATTCAAATCGGAGTTATTGTCTGTTTTAGGTAGAACGCACAATACTGAAGATATTTACACTTCGGTGTTAAATGCTAAAAACGCAGGTATTAAATCAATCAGTTTAGATTTAATGTATCATTTACCGAAACAGACGATTGAAGATTTTGAACAAAGTTTAGATCTAGCTTTAGATATGGATATTCAACATATTTCGAGTTACGGCTTAATACTTGAACCTAAAACCCAATTTTATAATATGTATAGAAAAGGCTTGCTCAAACTTCCTAATGAGGATTTAGGTGCTGACATGTATCAGTTGCTGATGTCTAAGATAGAACAATCTCCTTTCCATCAATACGAAATATCTAATTTTGCATTAGATAGCCATGAATCAGAACATAATAAAGTTTACTGGTTTAATGAGGAATATTATGGATTTGGAGCAGGTGCAAGTGGTTATGTAGATGGTGTGCGTTATACGAATATCAATCCAGTGAATCATTATATCAAAGCTATAAATAAAGAAAGTAAAGCAATTTTAGTATCAAATAAACCTTCTTTGACTGAGAGAATGGAAGAAGAAATGTTTCTTGGGTTGCGTTTAAATGAAGGTGTGAGTAGTAGTAGGTTCAAAAAGAAGTTTGACCAATCTATTGAAAGTGTCTTTGGTCAAACAATAAATAATTTAAAAGAGAAGGAATTAATTGTAGAAAAGAACGATGCGATTGCACTTACAAATCGAGGGAAAGTCATAGGTAATGAGGTTTTTGAAGCTTTCCTAATAAATGATTAAAAAAAATTGAAATTTCGAGTCTTTAACATTGACTTACTTTGACCAATTTGATAAATTATAATTAGCACTTGAGATAAGTGAGTGCTAATGAGGTGAAAACATGATTACAGATAGGCAATTGAGTATATTAAACGCAATTGTTGAGGATTATGTTGATTTTGGACAACCCGTTGGTTCTAAAACACTAATTGAGCGACATAACTTGAATGTTAGTCCTGCTACAATTAGAAATGAGATGAAACAGCTTGAAGATTTAAACTATATCGAAAAGACACATAGTTCTTCAGGGCGTTCGCCATCACAATTAGGTTTTAGGTATTATGTCAATCGTTTACTTGAACAAACATCTCATCAAAAAACAAATAAATTAAGACGATTAAATCAATTGTTAGTTGAGAATCAATATGATGTATCATCAGCATTGACATATTTTGCAGATGAATTATCAAATATATCTCAATATACAACTTTAGTTGTTCATCCTAATCATAAACAAGATATTATCAATAATGTACATTTGATTCGTGCTAATCCTAATTTAGTTATAATGGTTATCGTATTTTCATCAGGTCATGTTGAGCATGTACATCTTGCTTCAGACATACCGTTTAGTAATGATAAACTAAATACAATATCAAATTTTGTTACTAACAAACTAACTGAGTTTAATCAGAATTTACAAGATGATATTGTCTCTTTTGTTCAATCAGAGCAGGAAGAAATATTTATCAATAAATTGATAAATACGATGAATAATCATATTTCTAATCAAAGTAATAGCATTTATATGGGTGGAAAGGTTAAACTTATTGATGCATTGAATGAAAGTAATGTATCTTCAATTCAGCCCATTCTACAATATATAGAATCAAATAGAATTGCAGAATTATTACAAAATATATCTTCACCAAATATTAATGTAAAAATTGGTAATGAAATTGATGACAGCTTAAGTGATATTTCAATTGTAACTAGTCAATATCATTTTGATGAAACGTTAAAAGGTCAAATCGCTGTGATTGGACCTACAGCTATGCATTATCAAAATGTCATTCAATTATTAAATAGAATTTGGTAATGATGGATTAGAAAGTATTGGAGGACAGAAAATGACAAATAAAGACGAATCAGTTGAAAAAAACACTGAATCAACAGTTGAAGAAACAAACATCAAACAAAATATTGATGATTCAGTTGAACAAGCTGAAGAAAGTAAAGGTCATTTACAAGATGAAGCAATAGAAGAAACGTCTGACGAGAATGTTATTGAAGAAATAGATCCAAAAGATCAAAAAATTAATGAACTTCAACAATTAGCAGATGAAAACGAAGAGAAATATTTAAGGCTCTACGCTGAGTTTGAAAATTATAAGCGTAGAATTCAAAAAGAAAATGAAATAAATAAAACATATCAAGCACAACGTGTGTTAACAGATATTTTACCAGCAATAGACAATATAGAACGTGCACTTCAAATTGAAGGTGATGATGAGACTTTTAAATCTCTTCAAAAAGGTGTACAAATGGTGCATGAAAGTTTGATTAACGCACTAAAAGATAATGGTCTTGAAGTTATTAAAACTGAAGGTGAAGCATTTGATCCAAATATTCACCAAGCTGTAGTTCAAGATGATAACCCTGATTTTGAATCTGGCGAAATCACTCAAGAACTACAAAAAGGATACAAGCTTAAAGATAGAGTATTGAGACCATCAATGGTCAAAGTAAACCAATAACTTAAATTTGGCGAAAAGACATTGTTTAAAATTAAATTAATTTAATGATTAAATGGAGGAATTTTATTATGAGTAAAATTATTGGTATAGACTTAGGTACAACAAATTCATGTGTAACAGTATTAGAAGGCGATGAGCCAAAAGTAATTCAAAACCCTGAAGGTTCACGTACAACACCATCTGTTGTAGCTTTCAAAAATGGAGAAACTCAAGTTGGTGAAGTAGCTAAACGTCAAGCTATTACAAACCCAAACACTGTTCAATCTATTAAACGTCATATGGGTACTGATTATAAAGTAGATATTGAAGGTAAATCATACACACCACAAGAAATCTCAGCTATGATTTTACAAAACTTAAAAAATACAGCTGAAAGCTATTTAGGTGAGAAAGTTGACAAAGCTGTAATTACAGTACCTGCATACTTTAACGATGCTGAACGTCAAGCAACTAAAGATGCTGGTAAAATTGCTGGTTTAGAAGTTGAGCGTATCATTAATGAACCAACAGCTGCAGCATTAGCATATGGTTTAGACAAAACTGATAAAGATGAAAAAGTTCTTGTTTTTGACTTAGGTGGCGGTACATTTGACGTATCTATCCTAGAATTAGGTGACGGTGTATTCGAAGTACTATCAACAGCCGGTGACAACAAACTTGGCGGTGATGATTTTGACCAAGTAATTATTGACTACCTAGTTGCAGAATTCAAAAAAGAAAATGGCGTAGACTTATCTCAAGATAAAATGGCATTACAACGTTTGAAAGATGCTGCTGAAAAAGCTAAAAAAGACTTATCAGGTGTATCACAAACTCAAATCTCATTACCATTTATCTCAGCTGGTGAAAACGGTCCATTACACTTAGAAGTAAACTTAACTCGTTCTAAATTTGAAGAATTATCAGATTCATTAATTAGAAGAACAATGGAACCTACACGCCAAGCAATGAAAGACGCTGGCTTAACAAACTCAGATATCGATGAAGTTATCTTAGTTGGTGGATCAACTCGTATTCCAGCAGTACAAGAAGCTGTCAAAAAAGAAATCGGTAAAGAACCTAACAAAGGTGTAAACCCGGACGAAGTAGTGGCAATGGGAGCTGCAATCCAAGGTGGCGTTATCACAGGTGACGTTAAAGACGTAGTATTATTAGACGTAACACCACTATCTTTAGGTATTGAAATTTTAGGTGGACGTATGAATACGTTAATTGAACGTAACACTACGATTCCTACATCTAAATCTCAAATCTATTCAACAGCAGTAGATAATCAACCATCAGTAGATGTACACGTATTACAAGGTGAACGTCCAATGGCTGCGGATAATAAAACACTTGGTAGATTCCAATTGACTGATATTCCACCAGCTGAACGTGGTAAACCTCAAATTGAAGTAACGTTTGATATCGATAAAAACGGTATTGTAAATGTAACTGCAAAAGACTTAGGTACAAATAAAGAACAAAGAATTACAATTCAATCAAGTTCTTCATTATCAGACGAAGAAATCGACCGTATGGTAAAAGATGCTGAAGTTAACGCTGAAGCAGATAAAAAACGTCGTGAAGAAGTAGACTTAAGAAACGAAGCTGACAGTCTAGTATTCCAAGTTGAAAAAACTTTAACTGATTTAGGCGAAAATATTGGTGAAGAAGATAAAAAATCTGCTGAAGAGAAAAAAGACGCTCTTAAAACTGCTTTAGAAGGTCAAGATATAGAAGATATTAAATCTAAAAAAGAAGAACTTGAAAAAGTGATTCAAGAATTATCAGCAAAAGTATATGAGCAAGCGGCTCAACAGCAACAACAAGCACAAGGTGCTAATGCTGGTCAAAACAACGATAGTACTGTAGAAGATGCTGAATTTAAAGAAGTAAAAGACGACGACAAAAAATAATTAAACAATACAATTATAATGTTGTCATGATCTGAAAAGTCAAAGTCAATAGAACATTGGCTTTGGCTTTTTATTTGGATAGTATGACATATTACGTTAAACTATATAAGTTAATTAAGAAAAGGAGAGATAGCTGTGGCCAAAAGAGACTATTATGAAGTTTTAGGCATTAGTAAAGATGCTTCAAAAGATGAAATCAAAAAAGCGTATCGAAAGCTTTCGAAAAAATATCATCCAGATATTAACAAAGAAGAAGGTGCAGATGAAAAGTTTAAAGAAATTTCTGAAGCCTATGAAGTTTTAAGTGATGATAATAAACGCGCAAGCTATGATCAATTTGGACATGACGGGCCACAAGGTTTTGGTGGACAAGGATTCAATGGCTCTGACTTTGGTGGTTTTAGCGGCTTCGGTGGCGGCGGTTTTGAAGATATCTTTAGCTCTTTCTTCGGTGGCGGCAGACAAAGAGATCCAAATGCACCGCAAAAAGGTGATGATCTTCAGTATACAATGACATTGACATTTGAAGAAGCGGTATTTGGTACAACAAAAGAAATTTCAATCCGTAAAGATGTAACATGCGAAACATGTCATGGTGATGGTGCAAAGCCTGGAACAAGTAAAAAGACTTGTAGTTACTGTAATGGCGCTGGTCATGTAGCTGTAGAACAAAATACAATTTTAGGTAGAGTTCGTACTGAACAAGTTTGTCCTAAATGTAATGGAAGTGGTCAAGAATTTGAAGAAGCTTGTCCAACATGTCACGGAAAAGGTACTGAAAATAAAACAGTTAAATTAGAAGTGAAAGTACCTGAAGGTGTCGACAATGAACAACAAATTAGATTAGCTGGTGAAGGCTCTCCAGGCGTGAATGGAGGACCAGCTGGTGATTTATACGTAGTATTTAGAGTTAAACCATCTGAAACATTTAAACGTGATGGTGATGATATTTATTACAAATTAAATGTTAGCTTCCCACAAGCAGCTTTAGGCGATGAAATAAAAATACCAACATTAAATAATGAAGTTATGTTAACAATCCCTGCTGGTACACAAACAGGTAAGCAATTCCGCTTAAAAGAAAAGGGTATAAAAAATGTTCATGGCTATGGATACGGAGATTTATATGTTGATATTAAAGTAGTAACGCCTACTAAATTAACAGATAGACAAAAAGAACTAATGAAAGAATTTGCCCAATTAAATGGTGAAGAAATTAATGAACAACCTTCGAATTTTAAAGATAGAGCAAAAAGATTCTTTAAGGGAGAATAAAGTATGAACTGGACAGAGCTTTCAATTATTATTAATCATGAAGCAGTAGAATTGGCTACCAATATACTTGAAAATCATGGTTCAAACGGTGTCGTGATAGAAGATTCAGATGATTTAATTAACCAACCAGAAGATAAATACGGTGAAATTTACGCTTTGAAAAAAGAGGATTATCCAGATAAGGGAGTAAGATTGAAAGCCTATTTTAATGAAATGACTTATGATGATAAGTTGCGACAGCAAATTAAAGATGAGTTATTAAATTTAGATGAACTTGATCAACATAACGTTCAATTCAGTGAGCAAATTATTGCAGAGACGGATTGGGAAAATGAATGGAAAAACTATTTCCATCCATTCCGAGCGTCGAAGAAGTTCACAATAGTTCCTAGTTGGGAAACATATGCTAAAGAAGCGGATGAAGAGCTTTGCATTGAGCTCGACCCAGGTATGGCTTTTGGAACAGGTGATCATCCGACTACAAGTATGTGTTTGAAGGCAATAGAAACATATGTATTGCCACAGCATTCAGTAATTGATGTTGGTACTGGCTCAGGTATATTAAGTATTGCAAGTCATCTAATCGGTGTAAAACGTATTAAAGCGTTGGATATTGATGAAATGGCAGTGAGTGTAGCTAAAGAAAACTTCAGAAGAAATCATTGTGAAACGTTAATTGAAGCTGTTCCAGGTAACTTATTGAAAGACGAAACAGAAAAATTTGATATTGTAATAGCAAATATTTTAGCGCATATTATTGATGAAATGATTGAAGATGCTTATAATACTCTAAATGAAGGCGGTTATTTTATTACTTCTGGTATTATAAAAGAGAAGTATGAAGGTATACAGTCACATATGGAGCGTGTAGGTTTTAAAATTATTTCAGAACAACATGACAACGGTTGGGTTTGTCTTGTTGGCCAGAAAGTGAGTGAATAATGTGCAACGTTATTTCATAGACCAAAACGCTGATGTAAGTCAGCGTTTTTTTATTACAAAAAAAGAAGATATTCATCATATAACAAATGTAATGAGATATGATGTTGGTAGTAAAATTATTTTAACTTTTAATGATCAAACAGTTTATTTATGTGAAATTGCTGACATAACAAGTGATAAAATTGAAGTTGATTTAAAAGAAAAACAAAATATTAATACAGAATTGCCAGTTGATGTTACGATTTGCAGTGGACTAATCAAAGCTGACAAATATGAGTGGTTGCTACAAAAAGCTACTGAATTGGGTGCTTCATCATTTATAGCTGTGAGCATGGAACGTTCAATTGTTAAATTAAACGAGGCAAAAGTTGCCAAAAAGATAGAGCGTTGGCAAAAAATAATTAAAGAAGCTGCTGAACAAAGCTATCGTTTAGTGATTCCATCTATTCAATTCGAGTCGAATTTAAAATTAATTTGTGATACTATTGATAATTATGACTATATTCTTATTGCATATGAAGAGGAAGCAAAAGATGGTGAGTTAAGCAATTTCAAGCAAACTTTACAACAATTCAAGGCTCAGGATAAAGTGTTGATGATTTTTGGTCCTGAGGGTGGTTTGTCAGAAAATGAAATTTCATTATTTAGTAATACTAGTACAGTTGTTGGTCTTGGGCCGAGAATTTTACGGGCAGAAACTGCGCCATTGTATGCGTTAAGTGCAATAAGTTATGAAAAAGAATTAATGGGGTGAATATTTATGTCAACAGTTGCGTTTCACACATTAGGTTGTAAAGTAAACCATTATGAAACTGAAGCAATCTGGCAATTATTTAAAGAAGCAAACTATGAGCGCGTTGACTTTGAAGCGAATGCTGATGTATTTGTTATTAATACTTGTACAGTAACGAATACGGGTGATAAAAAAAGTCGTCAAATAATTAGACGTGCAATAAGACAAAATCCTGATGCTGTAATCTGTGTAACAGGTTGTTATGCGCAAACTTCATCAGCTGAAATTATGGAAATTCCTGGTGTCGATGTAGTAGTTGGTACACAAGATAGACATAAACTATTAGGTTACATTGATGAATTCCGTAAAGAACGCCAACCAATTAATGGTGTTGGAAATATCATGAAAAATCGTAAATATGAAGAATTAGATGTCCCATATTTTACAGATAGAACACGTGCGTCATTAAAAATTCAAGAAGGTTGTAACAACTTCTGCACATTCTGTATTATTCCATGGGCTCGTGGCTTAATGCGTTCAAGAGATCCGGAAAAAGTAGTTGAACAAGCGACGCAACTAGTGAATTCAGGATATAAGGAAATTGTATTGACGGGAATTCATACAGGTGGATATGGTCAAGATTTAAAAGATTATAACTTGGCCCAATTATTACGTGATCTTGAAACGATTAATGGATTAGAACGAATTCGAATTTCTTCAATTGAAGCAAGTCAACTTACAGATGAAGTAATTGACGTTTTAGAACGTTCAACAAAAGTTGTGCGTCATTTGCATATTCCATTACAATCTGGTTCAGATACAGTATTAAAACGTATGAGACGTAAGTATACAATGGATAGATTTTCAGAACGATTAACAAAATTGCATAAAGCTTTACCAGACTTGGCAGTTACGAGTGATGTAATTGTTGGTTTCCCAGGTGAAACTGAAGCAGAGTTCCAAGAAACATATGATTTTATCGTAAAGCATAAGTTCTCTGAACTGCATGTTTTCCCTTATTCTCCTAGAATTGGCACGCCAGCTGCAAGAATGGATGACCAAATTGATGAAGAAATTAAAAATGAACGGGTGCATAAGTTAATTACGCTAAGCAATCAACTCGGAAAGTTATATGCGTCTAAATTTGATCAAGATGTGCTTGAAGTAATTCCTGAGGAACAGGGTGACACAGAAGGCACATTAGTTGGATATGCAGATAATTATATGAAAGTACAATTTGAAGGTGACGAATCACTCATAGGTCAAATTGTAAAAGTTAAAATTACGCAAGCAAATTATCCATTAAATGAAGGGCAAGCAATTAAAGTTGTTGATTTCGCAACAAATAAATCTGATAGAGAAGTTTTAGTTTAAGTATTCCTTGATTCATACCATAAGGTTCCGTATTAAAGATATAGGTTTTGTAACGTTGTTTTAACGGCTTCACAATTTACTATATAAGCAACTCTTCTCATTAAATAAATTATTAAGAGATTTTTAGAACAAAATCTAAAAGTCTTTGTGATTTTGATGTGAAATATGTTTCAAATAAAAAACAATTTACTAATTGACCATAAATTACAGATATATTATACTTATAAATGCATAGTTTTACTGTGCAATTGACTATAAAGTTCCGTTGATATTTGGAGGGAGGGAAATACAGATGTCTAAAACAGTAGTACGTAAAAATGAATCACTTGAAGATGCGTTACGTAGATTTAAACGTTCAGTTTCTAAAAGTGGAACAATCCAAGAAGTACGTAAACGTGAATTTTACGAAAAACCAAGCGTAAAACGTAAAAAGAAATCAGAAGCTGCACGTAAACGTAAATTCAAATAATTAATACCTCTGTTGACTCCCTCAACACGAATATTAATTATATAAAACAAACATCACAAGTTAGTGTCTTACACTAATATGTGATGTTTTTTTGTTGTCAATTTTTAATTAAAAAAAGTTATATAGTTTATAAATAATCAAATTGATATTCTATAGGTTCTTATAACTATAAAGTATATTCAATTTCATGTATAATTAATGTGAGGGCGAGGTGAAATTGTGAGTTATAATAATTTTTTACAAATGACAACTATCTTGGAATCAACGGCTGGAGATACTTGGGTTGAACAAGTTAGTAATATAATTGTTCAACCTATTTTTACGTTAATATTAACCTGTTTGACATTCTTAGGATTTGTATATCAACTTTACTCTAAAAAAATCAATGCAGCTGGTATTATCGCCACATTATCATTACTTATTTTATTTTTGGGATTTCTAATCCAAGGAAATGTCAATATGCATTCTATCTTAATATTCTCAATTGGCGTTATATTAGTTGTAATTGAATTATTTGTAGTTGGTGCAGTAATTGGTATTATTGGCATGATACTGATAACTATAAGCATAACAACGCTCGGTGATAATTTGCTATTTATGCTTGCGAATGTTATCGTTGCCTTGATTTTAACGATTGTAGAATGGGTGATATTAGTGAAGATTTTCAACAGAAAGATTCCGTTTTTGGATAAAGTTATCTTAAAAGATTCAACTAATTCTGAGTCAGGTTACAATTCTCATGATAACCGCTCGCACCTCGTAGGAAAGACTGCTCAAACAGTTACAGATCTTCGACCTGCAGGGATTATTTTTTGTGAAAATGAACGTATTGATGCTGTTTCAGATGGCAACTTTATTTTACGCAATAAAACGGTAAAAATCCTTGAAGTTGAAGGAACAAGAGTAGTTGTGAGGGAAGTAGATTAATTAAAAGGAGCGATACCATGTTTAGTTTAAGTTTTATCGTAATAGCAGTTATTATAGTAGTTGCATTACTTATTTTATTCTCATTTGTACCCATTGGTTTATGGATTTCAGCGTTAGCAGCTGGCGTTCATGTTGGTATAGGTACATTGGTTGGTATGCGTTTACGTCGTGTATCTCCAAGAAAAGTTATAGCGCCATTAATTAAAGCGCATAAAGCAGGACTAGCATTAACAACAAACCAATTAGAATCGCATTATCTAGCAGGAGGAAATGTTGACAGAGTTGTTGACGCTAATATTGCTGCACAACGTGCTGACATTGATCTTCCTTTCGAACGTGCTGCTGCAATTGACCTTGCAGGACGTGACGTATTAGAAGCGGTTCAAATGTCTGTTAATCCTAAAGTCATTGAAACACCATTTATCGCAGGTGTAGCAATGAACGGTATTGAAGTGAAAGCCAAAGCTCGTATCACAGTTAGAGCTAATATTGCTCGACTTGTTGGTGGTGCTGGTGAAGAAACAATCATCGCACGTGTTGGTGAAGGTATCGTTTCAACAATTGGTTCTAGTAAGCATCATACAGAAGTACTTGAAAACCCAGATAATATTTCTAAAACAGTTTTAAGCAAAGGTTTAGATTCAGGTACTGCATTTGAAATTTTATCAATTGATATTGCTGACGTTGATATTAGTAAAAATATTGGTGCAGACTTACAAACTGAACAAGCATTAGCAGACAAAAATATTGCACAAGCAAAAGCTGAAGAACGTAGAGCTATGGCTGTAGCAACTGAGCAAGAAATGAAAGCGCGTGTACAAGAAATGCATGCTAAAGTAGTTGAAGCCGAATCTGAAGTACCATTAGCTATGGCTGAAGCATTACGTTCAGGTAATATCAGTGTTAAAGATTATTATAATTTGAAAAATATCGAAGCTGATACAGGCATGAGAAATGCAATTAATAAACGAACTGATCAAAGTGATGATGAGTCACCTGAACATTAAGTCGAGAGGTGATTAAATGAGTGTCGGTATTCTAATTTTTGTCATATCAGTGATCATTTCTATCATTACTACTATGCGCGAAAATAGTCATAAAGATAGACAAAATCAAAAGCCACCTCAAAAAACATCTACCGATAATGAACCAAAAAAAGGTGGCTTTTTTGAAGAAATTGAGCGAACGTTTAAAGAAATAAGTGAAGAATTAAATGAAGAAGAAAAGAAATCATCGAAACGAAAATATGATGATACGTTACCACCTTTATTCGATGAACTTCCAAAGGAAGAGCCTAAATCGAAACCTGTTGTAGAACCTATGGCACCTAAAAAACAACAAGAAACAAAACCGATGACAGAGAAACCAATTACAGTGCCTAAAGCAGAACCGGTGGAACAGAAACATAGACCTTCTAGACAAGATAATTCTGACGAAATTAGACGTCAATTAGAAAAATCACTTAGAGATGATATTAAAACGATTCGTACTGACATTGATAGAGAAAAAGAAAAGCAAATTGCTAAAATGGAAAAACGTGCTAGAGATATTATTGAGGATAAATACTTATCTGAACGTACAAAACGTTTGAAATTAAAGCAGTTGCTTAATTCTCAAAATGTCGAAAAAGATTTGACTAAATCAGCGTTCCAATTTGATAAAGATGAAGTAATCAATGGTATGATATGGTCAGAAATTTTAGCTAAACCAAAACAATTATAAAATTTTTTGAAAACAAGCACTATCGTAATGGTAGTTGCTTGTTTTTTTACGTTAAGAAAAATTGAAAAACAAAGAGAATCTTTCGAGAAATATTAGTTATTTAAATACAACAAAAAATTGATTAGTCTAAAATTGAATCTGCTTTTATGACAAGGTGAAAAGTATAAATGATTATTTTAAATTAAAGAAAAATGAGTAAGTCAATGCAAAGATGTTTAAATCAATCAATTGCATGATATAATTAAGTAGATATTAAAGCATCATAGAATGAATATAAATGATATATGAAAAGGAGCGCGTGTATGCCTGGAATTATACAAATAGACGATATGAACCAATCTCAAGCTTTAATTGGAAATAATGATGAACATTTAAAAGCAATTGAAGAGAGTTTCGATGTTGTCATCCATGCAAGAGGACAAGAAGTTGCCGTTAAAGGTACAAAAATAGAAAACGTAGAAAAAGCGGAATCAGTATTAATCAATTTGCTGAAGGTTATTGATTTAGGTAATAATATTACAATTAAAGATGTTGAAGCAGCTATTAAAATGGCGCATAATAACACAATTCAACATCTGTTAGATTTATATGATGAAGAGATAACTAAAGATGCATTTGGTAAGACGATTCGTGCGAAAACGATGGGGCAACGTATATATGTTAATGCCATGAAAAATAATGATTTAGTATTTGGTATAGGTCCTGCTGGTACAGGTAAGACATTCTTAGCTGTAGTTTATGCAGCAAAGCAACTCCGTAAAGGTGCTGTTAAACGTATTGTATTAACAAGACCTGCTGTTGAAGCAGGAGAGTCACTTGGATTTTTACCAGGAGATTTGAAAGAAAAGGTAGATCCATATTTAAGACCTTTATATGATGGTCTATATACTGTTCTTGGGCGTGAACAAACAGAGCGATTTATTGAAAGAGGCATTATCGAAATAGCGCCACTTGCATATATGCGCGGACGAACATTAGAAGATGCATTTGTAATTCTTGATGAGGCGCAGAATACGACACATGCGCAAATGAAAATGTTTTTAACAAGACTAGGTTTTGGCTCAAAAATGGTAGTTACTGGTGACCAAACTCAAATCGATTTACCTAAAGGTGTTAAAAGTGGACTTAAGGAAGCGGTCAGTAGGTTACACAACGTTAAAGGTATAAGTATATTGAAATTAGATCAGAGCGATGTAGTAAGACATCCATTGGTAAGTAAGATCATTGAACATTATGAAGGAGAGAATTAAATGTTTACGATAGATTTTAGCGATCACACAGGCTTAGTTAAAGATGCTTGGTATAAACAAATTGAAGATTTATTAGAATTTGCTAAAAAAGAAGAGCATATAGAAGACGATGCTGAGCTTTCTGTTACATTTGTAGATAAACAAGAAATACAAGAAATTAATCGAACATATAGAGATAAAGATAAAGTTACAGATGTAATCTCATTTGCTTTAGAAGAAGATGAGCCAGAGATTGATTTTAGTGGTCTTGATATACCACGTGTTTTAGGGGATATAATTATCTGTACGGATGTAGCGCAAGAACAAGCAAACAATTACGGACATTCTTTTGAACGAGAATTAGGATTTTTAGCATTACATGGATTTTTGCATCTATTAGGTTATGATCATATGACTGAAGCGGATGAAAAGGAAATGTTTGGTCGACAAGATACAATATTAAACGCATATGGATTAACACGAGACTAATTATGAAAAGGTTTAAATATGCACTTGATGGGCTGAAAATCTTAATTCAAAAAGACTATAAATTTCTTTTACATGTGTTTGCAATGATTGTTGCTATTGTCTTTGGTCTCGTACTAAATATTAATCGGATTGAGTGGATATTTATACTCATTGCTATTGCATTAGTTCTCACTGTTGAAGCTTTAAACACTGCTATTGAATATGTTGTCGATTTAGTGACCGTTGAATATCATGATTTAGCTAAATACGCTAAAGATATTGCGGCTTTTAGTGTACTTATAGTTTCAATATTAGCATTTATTATAGGTTTAATAGTATTTTTACCACATTTTATAGCGTTATTTTAGGGAGGCATATATGAGTTATCAACCTCATTATTTTCAAGAAGTTAGAAAAGCACAACAAGAATCATATTCGCCATACAGTCATTTTAAAGTAGGGGCTTATTTAAAAGCAAAAGACGGTAGAACTTTTTATGGTACCAATGTAGAAAATGCTTCTTATCCATTATCGATATGTGCTGAACGAGCTAGTTTGGTATCGGCAATTTCTCAAGGATACAGACCAGGTGATTTTGAATCAATAACTGTAACCGTAGATGCAGATAAACCGTCATCACCTTGTGGTGCATGTCGTCAAGTTTTGAAGGAATTATGTGATGATGATATGCCTGTGTATATGACAAATCATAAAGGAGATATGGTTATGATGACAGTCGCAGAGTTACTACCATTTGGATTTTCAGGAAAGGATTTAGAATAAATGACAGAACATAAATCAGGATTTGTTTCAATTATAGGTAGACCAAATGTAGGGAAGTCAACATTTGTTAATAGAGTGATTGGCCATAAAATAGCAATCATGTCCGATAAAGCTCAAACAACTAGAAATAAAATTCAAGGTGTAATGACAAGAGATGATGCGCAAATTATATTCATTGATACGCCAGGTATTCATAAACCTAAACACAAATTAGGTGACTATATGATGAAAGTCGCTAAAAATACATTATCTGAGATAGATGCAATCATGTTTATGGTTAATGCCAATGAGGAAATTGGACGAGGCGATGAATATATTATAGAAATGTTGAAAAATGTTAAGACACCAGTATTTTTAGTATTAAATAAAATAGATTTAGTGCATCCAGATGAATTAATGCCAAAGATTGAAGAATATCAAAGTTATATGGACTTTACAGAGATTGTACCTATTTCAGCATTAGAAGGGCTAAATGTAGATCATTTTATTGATGTATTAAAGACGTATTTACCCGAAGGACCTAAATATTATCCAGATGATCAAATTTCAGACCATCCTGAACAATTTGTAGTGGGTGAAATCATTCGTGAAAAAATCCTTCATCTTACAAGTGAAGAAATCCCTCATGCGATTGGTGTTAATGTGGACCGTATGGTTAAAGAAAGCGAAGATCGAGTTCATATCGAAGCAACTATATATGTTGAAAGAGATTCGCAAAAAGGAATTGTCATTGGAAAAGGCGGTAAAAAGTTAAAAGAAGTAGGGAAACGTGCGAGACGTGATATAGAAATGCTTCTAGGCTCTAAAGTTTACTTAGAATTATGGGTCAAAGTTCAAAGAGACTGGCGAAACAAAGTTAACTTTATTCGCCAAATTGGTTATGTTGAAGACCAAGATTAATCTTAAAAGTGGTGAAGATAATTGTTAATGCGCCAAAAAGGGATTATCATCAAAGCAGTTGATTATGGTGAATCTGATAAAATTATCACGATTTTAAATGAGCATGGTGCAAAAGTACCACTTATGGCAAGGCGTGCTAAAAAAGTTAAGACGGGTTTACAAGCGCAAACGCAATTGTTTGTTTATGGTTTGTTTATTTACAATCAGTGGCGAGGTATGGGAACGTTAAATTCTGTAGATGTTATTAGTCAACATTATAAATTACAAATGGACCTTTACGTAAGCAGTTATGCCTCTCTGGCAGCTGAAACTATTGAGCGCTCAATGGATGAAGGTGACATTGCACCATATAACTATCAATTATTACAATTTGTTCTTGAAAAAATAGAATCAGGTACATCTGCACAGTTAATGTCAGTCGTAGTTATGTTAAAGTGCATGAAACGATTTGGTTTTACCGCATCATTTAATCGCTGTGCTGTGAGTGGTAATGACACACAAGCAGATTTAATAGGTTATAGTTTTAAGTTTGACGGTGCGATTTCAAGGCAAGAGGCTTCTAAAGATGTACATGCAGTTATATTATCGAATAAAACGCTATATTTATTAGATGTATTACAAAAATTACCAATAGATAAAATGAATTCATTGAATATCCATCAAGAAATTATTGATGAAATGTCAGATATCATTTTAATGTTATATCGTGAATATGCAGGTATGTTTTTTAAAAGTCAGAAACTAATCAACCAATTAAAAAGATTGGAACAATAACATAAAATAATAAAAGGTATTCAAGTAGCCACATAGATGTGTTTATTTGAATACCTTTTTCGAATAGAAAAGAGATACTGGCAATTTTACTAACCAGTATCTCTTTTTATAAATTATATAGCCACCACATATGGTGGAGAGTCTTTTTAATTAGAATTTTGTTTTTTCAGTTAAGAAAGCTTCTAACTCTGAGATTGGCATACGAACTTGTTCCATTGAATCTCTGTCACGTACTGTAACTTGATTATCTTCTAATGAATCAAAGTCGAATGTTACACAATAAGGTGTACCGATTTCATCTTGACGACGGTATCTTTTACCGATAGATTGTGATTCATCGAAATCGATTGAGAATTTAGAACTTAATTGCTCAAAAATCTTAATCGCTTCGCCAGATAATTTCTTACTTAAAGGTAAAATCGCTGCTTTATATGGTGCTAATGCAGGATGGAAGTGTAAAACTGTACGTGCATCTTTACTACCTTCAACGCCTTCTTCATCATATGCATCACATAAGAAAGCTAATGTTACACGATCTGCACCAAGTGATGGCTCGATACAATATGGAATATATTTTTCGTTCGTTTCTGGATCATGGTATCTGAAATCTTCACCAGAGTGTTCAGCATGTTTACGTAAGTCGAAGTCTGTACGACTTGCGATACCCCATAACTCACCCCAACCAAATGGGAATTTATATTCAATATCAGTTGTTGCATTTGAGTAATGAGATAATTCATCTTCATCATGATCACGTAAACGCATATTTTCACTGCTCATATTTAAGCTTGTTAACCAGTCACTTGCAAAAGTTTTCCAATAATTTTGCCATTCGATTTCTTCTCCAGGTTTACAGAAGAATTCAAGTTCCATTTGTTCAAATTCTCTTGTTCTGAAAATGAAGTTACCTGGAGTGATTTCATTACGGAATGATTTACCAATTTGACCGATACCAAATGGTAATTTTTTACGCATTGAACGTTGCACGTTTTTATAGTTTACAAAAATACCTTGTGCTGTTTCAGGACGTAAGAAAATTTCATTTGTAGAATCTTCAGTTACACCTTGGAATGTTTTAAACATTAAATTGAATTGGCGAATTTCAGTCCAGTTAGCAGTTTTACTTACAGGACAAACAATACCTTCATCGTCAATAATTTTTTTCATTTGTTCAAAACTTAAACCATCGGCAATGAAGTTTTCATCACCTTTAACATCTTGCATATAATCTTCAATTAATTTATCAGCGCGATATCGAATTTTACTATCTTTATTATCAATCATTGGGTCGTTGAAGTTGTTTAAGTGTCCTGAAGCTTCCCATACTTTTGGATTCATTAAGATTGCAGCGTCGATACCAACGTTAAACGGTGATTGTGTAATGAATTTTTGCCACCAAGCTTTTTTAACATTATTCTTTAATTCAACACCTAAAGGACCATAATCCCATGTGTTTGATAAACCACCGTAAATATCACTACCAGGGAACACAAAACCTCTGTGTTTTGCTAATGAAACAATTGTATCCATATCTTTTGCCATAATTACCTCTCCTCATACATGAAAACGCCCCATGGAAAATAACAGCATAGTAAATATGCTTTACTTCCATGGGACGAGTTAATATTTTAAATTGTATATAATACAAAATAAGTTACGTATTTAACCCGCGGTTCCACCCAAATTAGTGTAGTCACTCGCTTTTATTTTAAAATGATTCGTTGCGCCAATCTTATTGTTAAGCTTACACTATCCTTAACTCGCTGTACGTTTATTCTAATTGATAGATTATTTAAAGGCAAGTAAAATTAATGTGTTTGTGACATGAAAGAAATATCGGTATAATAATAAGTGAATAAAAAAGGGGTGAAGACCTATAGAACTCAGTCAAAGACAAGAACGAATCATCGAAATTGTTAAAACTCAAGGACCCATTACTGGTGAACAAATAGCAGATAAGTTGAATTTAACAAGAGCAACGCTCAGACCAGATTTAGCGATATTAACAATGTCAGGTTTTTTAGAAGCGCGTCCCCGAGTTGGATATTATTATTCAGGTAAATCAAAAGGTAAATTTTTTAATGAAAAACTTCGACAATTTGAGGTTAAGGACTATATGTCTCAACCTGTTGTGTTAAGAGAGAATACAACAGTTTATGACGCTATTTGTACAATTTTTTTAGAAGATGTAAGTACATTATTTATTATTAATGAAGATAACGATTTTGTTGGTGTGTGTTCAAGAAAAGATTTATTAAGAGCTTCAATGATTGGAGCAGATATTCATACAGTACCTATTAGTGTAAATATGACACGTATGCCTAATGTCACTTATTTAGAGGAAAGCGAATTAGTCATATACGCAGCAGATAGAATGATTGAAAAAGAAATTGATTCGATTCCAATTGTAAGAAAAAAAGATAATCAAAAGTATGAAGTAATTGGAAGAATTTCCAAAACAACAATAGCTAAGTTATTAGTAGCATTATATAAAGAATAGGTGAGAAGTAATGGAAAAAATTAAAATTATCGTAGCTTCAGATTCTATAGGTGAAACGGCAGAGTTAGTTGCTAGGGCAGGTATTTCACAATTTAATCCTAAGCAATGTAAAAATGAATTATTAAGATATCCATATATTGAATCTTTTGAAGATGTTGATGAAGTGATTCAAGTTGCAAAAGATACAAATGCTATCATTGTTTATACACTTATTAAACCTGAAATGAAGCAATATATGAGTGAGAAAGTAGCAGAATTCCAATTGAAGTCCGTCGATATCATGGGGCCATTAATGGATTTATTATCAGCATCGGTTGAAGAAAAACCTTATAATGAGCCAGGTATCGTTCATAGATTAGATGATGCATATTTCAAGAAAATTGATGCGATAGAGTTTGCAGTTAAATACGATGATGGTAAAGATCCTAAAGGATTACCTAAAGCTGATATTGTTTTACTTGGTATTTCGAGAACTTCAAAGACACCATTATCCCAGTATTTAGCGCATAAAAGTTACAAAGTTATGAATGTACCGATTGTACCAGAAGTGACACCGCCAGATGGCTTATATGATATTGATCCAAAGAAATGTATCGCACTTAAAATAAGTGAAGAAAAATTAAATCGCATTAGAAAAGAGCGATTAAAACAATTGGGACTAGGTGACACAGCTCGTTATGCAACAGAAGCTCGAATCCAAGAAGAATTGAATTACTTTGAAGAAATCGTAAGTGAAATTGGATGTCCTGTCATTGATGTTTCTCAAAAAGCAATCGAAGAAACAGCAAACGATATAATCCATTATATTGAACAAAATAAATCGAAATGATTTCATTTTTGTCAAAAATTAGGTATAATAGTATAACTAATGCTTAATAGGTGATTTAATTTGCGAATAGATCAATCGATCATTAATGAAATAAAAGATAAAACCGACATTTTAGACTTGGTAAGTGAATATGTAAAACTAGAAAAGAGAGGACGCAATTATATAGGTTTGTGTCCTTTTCATGATGAAAAGACACCTTCATTTACAGTTTCTGAAGATAAACAAATCTGTCATTGTTTTGGTTGTAAAAAAGGTGGCAATGTTTTTCAATTTACTCAAGAAATTAAAGACATATCATTTGTTGAAGCGGTTAAAGAATTAGGTGATAGAGTTAATGTTGCTGTAGATATTGAGGCAACACAATCTAACTCAAATGTTCAAATTGCTTCTGATGATTTACAAATGATTGAAATGCATGAGTTAATACAAGAATTTTATTATTACGCTTTAACAAAGACAGTCGAAGGCGAACAAGCATTAACATACTTACAAGAACGTGGTTTTACAGATGCGCTTATTAAAGAGCGAGGCATTGGCTTTGCACCCGATAGCTCACATTTTTGTCATGATTTTCTTCAAAAAAAGGGTTACGATATTGAATTAGCATATGAAGCCGGATTATTATCACGTAACGAAGAAAATTTCAGTTATTACGATAGATTTCGAAATCGTATTATGTTTCCTTTGAAAAATGCGCAAGGAAGAATTGTTGGATATTCAGGTCGAACATATACCGGTCAAGAACCAAAATACCTAAATAGTCCTGAAACACCTATCTTTCAAAAAAGAAAGTTGTTATACAACTTAGATAAAGCGCGTAAATCAATTAGAAAATTAGATGAAATCGTATTACTAGAAGGTTTTATGGATGTTATAAAATCTGATACTGCTGGCTTGAAAAACGTTGTTGCAACAATGGGGACACAGTTGTCAGATGAACATATTACTTTTATACGAAAGTTAACATCAAATATAACATTAATGTTTGATGGGGATTTTGCGGGTAGTGAAGCAACACTTAAAACAGGTCAACATTTATTACAGCAAGGGCTAAATGTATTTGTTATACAATTGCCATCAGGCATGGATCCGGATGAATACATTGGTAAGTATGGCAACGACGCATTTACTGCTTTTGTAAAAAATGACAAAAAGTCATTTGCACATTATAAAGTGAGTATATTAAAAGATGAAATTGCACATAATGACCTTTCATATGAACGTTATTTGAAAGAACTAAGTCATGATATTTCGCTTATGAAATCATCGATTTTGCAACAAAAGGCTTTAAATGATGTTGCACCATTTTTCAATGTTAGTCCTGAGCAATTAGCTAACGAAATACAATTCAATCAAGCACCAGCCAATTATTATCCAGATGATGAGTATGGCGGTTATGATGAGTATGGCGGTTATATTGAACCTGAGCCAATTGGTATGGCACAATTTGACAATTTGAGCCGTCAAGAAAAAGCGGAGCGAGCATTTTTAAAACATTTAATGAGAGATAAAGATACATTTTTAAATTATTATGAAAGTGTTGATAAGGATAACTTCACAAATCAGCATTTTAAATATGTATTCGAAGTCTTACATGATTTTTATGCGGAAAATGATCAATATAATATCAGTGATGCTGTGCAGTATGTTAATTCAAATGAGTTGAGAGAAACACTAATTAGCTTAGAACAATATAATTTGAATGACGAACCATATGAAAATGAAATTGATGATTATGTCAATGTTATTAATGAAAAAGGACAAGAAACAATTGAGTCATTGAATCATAAATTAAGGGAAGCTACAAGGATTGGCGATGTAGAATTACAAAAATACTATTTACAGCAAATTGTTGCTAAGAATAAAGAACGCATGTAGCATGTGATTTTAAAGAATAATACGAATAATGATTATGTCAAAATGTATAAGGGTAAATGATAGTTACCGCATTTAAACAACACTATTGAAAAATAAATATTGGGATTAGTTCCAATTTGTAAAATAAAATTAAAAATATGGATGAATTAATTAAGAATTTAGTTTAAAATAGCAATATTGAATAAATTTCGAATGTTCATATTTAAAATCGGGAGGCCGTTTCATGTCTGATAACACAGTTAAAATTAAAAAACAAACAATTGATCCGACATTAACATTAGAAGATGTTAAGAAGCAATTAATTGAAAAGGGTAAAAAAGAGGGTCATTTAAGTCATGAAGAAATTGCTGAAAAACTTCAGAATTTTGATATCGACTCTGATCAAATGGATGATTTCTTTGATCAATTAAATGATAATGATATTTCACTAGTTAATGAAAAAGATAGTTCAGATACTGACGAGAAACTGAATCCAAGTGATCTTAGTGCCCCTCCAGGTGTTAAAATAAATGACCCAGTTCGTATGTACCTTAAAGAAATTGGGCGTGTTAACTTATTAAGTGCACAAGAAGAAATCGAATTAGCCAAACGTATTGAACAAGGTGATGAAGTAGCAAAATCAAGACTAGCAGAAGCGAACTTACGTTTAGTTGTAAGTATTGCTAAAAGATACGTAGGTCGTGGTATGTTATTCCTTGATTTAATCCAAGAAGGTAATATGGGTCTTATTAAAGCTGTTGAAAAATTTGACTTTAACAAAGGATTTAAGTTTTCAACATATGCAACATGGTGGATTAGACAAGCAATCACTCGTGCAATTGCTGACCAAGCACGTACGATTCGTATCCCTGTGCATATGGTAGAAACAATTAATAAATTAATTCGTGTTCAACGTCAATTATTACAGGACTTAGGTCGAGATCCAGCACCAGAAGAAATTGGTGAAGAAATGGATTTACCAGCAGAAAAAGTTCGTGAAATTTTAAAAATTGCGCAAGAACCTGTTTCATTAGAAACGCCAATTGGTGAAGAAGATGATAGTCATTTAGGAGACTTTATTGAGGATCAGGAAGCACAAAGTCCTTCAGATCATGCTGCTTATGAATTATTAAAAGAGCAATTAGAAGATGTGCTTGATACATTAACTGATAGAGAAGAAAATGTATTACGATTAAGATTTGGTCTTGATGACGGCAGAACAAGAACACTTGAAGAAGTTGGTAAAGTTTTCGGTGTTACACGTGAACGTATTCGACAAATTGAAGCAAAAGCACTTAGAAAATTAAGACATCCAAGTCGTAGTAAACGTTTGAAAGACTTTATGGATTAATTTATATCAATTTTAATGATTGATACCAAGACATGAATAAGCGCTTATTTATTTTTAGATTAAGATTTAACTTGAGTGAGGTTGGTACATTGAATAATGTTCAACCTCTTTTTTCATAAAGGAGAATAAAATGATTTCGTTAAATAACCGATTAACGACGGTAAGTCGATTTTTAAAACAAGGTACAATCGCGGATATTGGCTCAGATCATGCTTATTTGCCAATCTATGCAATTCAAAACCATTTATGCGAATGCGGTATTGCTGGAGAAGTTATTCAAGGCCCTTTTCAAGCTGCTGTAAAAAATGTAGCTGCAAACCAATTAGTAGATAGAATTGATGTACGTTTAGGGGATGGCTTAAGTGTTATTCAACCTGAGGACGTAATCGATAATATCACAATTTGTGGTATGGGCGGACCACTTATTGCTAAAATTTTAAAAGATGGGCAAGATAAGTTAAGTCAACATCCAAGGTTGATTTTACAAAGTAATATCCAAACTGAAAATTTAAGACAAACATTACAACAATTGAATTATGAAATAATTGATGAAATAATAATGGAAGAAAAAGGCCATATTTATGAAATTGTTGTAGCAGAACATTCTACACAATTAATAGAGCTATCATCTGATGAATTGAAATTCGGACCAAAATTGCTGAACAACAAAAATGAATATTTTATAAAAAAATGGCAAAGAGAGTTAGAAGCACTTTATCATATTAAATCGAAACTCAATACTGAACAACATCATCAACGTTTAGCTCAAATTAATGACGAAATTGCTGTAATTGAAAGGGTGTTATAGTAATGAAAATAGCTGATTTAATGACATTGTTAGATCATCATGTGCCATTTAGTACTGCTGAATCTTGGGATAATGTAGGATTGTTAATAGGTGATGAAGATGTTGAAGTTACTGGTGTTTTAACAGCATTAGACTGTACGTTGGAAGTAGTAAATGAAGCAATCGAAAAAGGTTATAATACTATTATTAGTCATCATCCTCTAATCTTTAAAGGCGTAACATCATTAAAAGCTAATGGTTATGGTTTGATCATTAGAAAACTAATTCAACATGACATTAATTTAATAGCGATGCATACAAATTTAGATGTAAATCCGTATGGTGTCAATATGATGTTGGCGAAGGCGATGGGTTTGAAGAACATTTCAATAATAAATAATCAACAAGATGTATACTATAAAGTTCAAACATATATACCTAAGGATAATGTTGGACCATTTAAAGATAAGCTTAGTGAAAATGGATTAGCGCAAGAAGGTAATTATGAATATTGTTTCTTTGAAAGTGAAGGAAGAGGGCAATTCAAACCAGTTGGTGAAGCTAATCCAACAATAGGACAAATTGATAAAATTGAATATGTAGATGAAGTTAAAATTGAATTTATGATAGATGCATATCAAAAGTCAAGGGCTGAGCAATTAATTAAACAATACCATCCATATGAAACACCGGTATTTGATTTTATTGAGATAAAACAAACATCCCTTTATGGACTTGGCGTTATGGCAGAAGTGGATAATCAAATGACATTGGAAGATTTCGCAGCTGATATTAAATCTAAATTAAATATCCCAAGTGTCCGTTTTGTTGGTGAGTCTAATCAGAAAATTAAACGTATTGCAATTATTGGTGGTTCAGGTATTGGATATGAATATCAAGCTGTCCAACAAGGCGCAGATGTCTTTGTTACAGGTGATATTAAACATCATGATGCCTTAGATGCTAAAATTCATGGTGTGAATTTAATTGATATTAATCATTACAGCGAATATGTGATGAAAGAAGGTTTAAAAACGTTACTAATGAATTGGTTCAATACAGAAAAAATAAATATAGATGTTGAAGCATCTACAATTAATACAGATCCATTTCAATATATTTAAACTAAAATCTCGGGATTTCTAAATTTTGAAATTTCGAGGTTTTAATATTTTTATTTAAAATAGCACATTTATACTTTATAATAGTAAAGATGAACATATAAGGAGGCCAAATCATGGCAAAACATCCATTCGAACAATTTAATCTAGAATCTAGTTTAATTGACGCTGTGAAAGACCTTAATTTTGAAAAACCAACTGAAATTCAGAATCGAATTATTCCAAGAATACTAAAGAGAACAAATTTAATTGGTCAATCTCAAACGGGTACAGGGAAATCTCATGCATTTTTATTACCATTAATGCAGTTAATTGATAGTGAAATAAAAGAACCACAAGCAATCGTAGTTGCACCAACAAGAGAACTTGCACAACAACTATACGATGCAGCGAACCATTTAAGCCAATTTAAAGCTGGTGTTTCAGTTAAAGTTTTTATTGGTGGTACAGATATAGAGAAAGATAGACAACGTTGTAATGCACAACCACAATTGATTATAGGCACCCCTACTAGAATTAATGACTTAGCTAAAACGGGACATTTACATGTGCACTTAGCATCATATTTAGTTATTGATGAAGCGGATCTTATGATTGACTTAGGATTAATTGAAGATGTAGATTACATTGCTTCAAGATTGGAAGATAATGCAAATATTGCGGTGTTTAGTGCTACAATTCCACAACAGTTACAACCATTTTTAAATAAATATTTAAGTCATCCAGAATATGTAGCTGTCGACAGTAAAAAACAAAATAAAAAGAACATCGAATTCTTTTTAATACCTACTAAAGGTGCAGCTAAAGTTGAAAAAACTTTAAATTTAATTGATATACTAAATCCATACTTATGTATTATTTTCTGTAATAGTAGAGATAATGCAAATGATTTAGCACGTTCACTAAATGAAGCTGGTATTAAAGTTGGTATGATTCATGGTGGTTTAACGCCACGTGAACGTAAACAACAAATGAAACGTATACGTAATTTAGAATTCCAATACGTTATTGCCAGCGATTTAGCATCTCGTGGTATTGATATTGAAGGTGTTAGTCATGTCATCAATTTTGATGTGCCAAATGATATTGACTTCTTTACGCATAGAGTTGGACGAACTGGTCGTGGGAATTATAAAGGTGTAGCAATTACGCTTTATAGTCCTGATGAAGAACACAATATTTCATTAATAGAAGATCGCGGTTTTGTATTCAATACTGTTGATATTAAAGATGGTGAGTTAAAAGAAGTTAAAGCGCACAATCAGCGTCAAGCAAGAATGCGCAAAGATGACCATTTAACTAATCAAGTGAAGAACAAAGTTCGAAGTAAAATTAAAAACAAAGTTAAACCAGGTTATAAGAAGAAATTTAAACAAGAAGTTGAAAAAATGAAACGTCAAGAGCGTAAACAATTTAGTAAGCAGCAAAATAGACAAAAACGTAAGCAAAACAAAAAAGGTTAGGTGTGTTTTATGTTATTAGGATCACATGTTTCAATGAGTGGTAAAAAGATGTTAGAAGGTTCTGCTATAGAAGCGTATGAATATGGTGAAACAACATTTATGATTTATACTGGTGCACCTCAAAACACGCGCCGTAAAAGTATTGAAGATTTAAATATAACTAAAGGTCATGAAGTGATGGAAAAATATGGCTTATCTAATATTGTTGTTCATGCACCATACATCATTAATATTGCAAATACAACCAAACCAGAAACGTTTAATCTTGGTGTAGATTTCTTGCAACAAGAAATTGAAAGAACGCAAGCTATAGGCGCTAAAGATATTGTATTACATCCAGGTGCGCATGTTGGAGCTGGTGTTGATGCCGGAATTAATAAGATTATTGAAGGATTAAATGAAGTTTTAACGAATGACAATAATGTACGTATTGCGCTTGAAACGATGGCAGGTAAAGGTACAGAGATTGGTCGCTCGTTTGAAGAGTTAGCACGTATTATTGATGGAGTTCATAATAACGAACGTTTATCAGTATGTTTTGATACATGTCATACGCATGATGCTGGATATAATGTGAAAGAGGACTTTGATGGCGTATTAAATGAATTTGATAAAATTATTGGAGTCGACAGAATCAAAGTTGTTCATGTCAATGATTCTAAAAATGACCGTGGCGCTCAAAAAGACCGACATGAAAATATTGGCTTCGGTTACATTGGTTTTGATGCATTAAATTACATTGTGCATCATGATAGTTTTAAAGATATTCCGAAAATCTTAGAAACACCTTATGTTGGTGAAGATAAGAAAAATAAAAAACCGCCATATAAACTTGAAATTGAAATGTTAAAACAACAGCAATTTGACCCAGAATTAAAAAATAAGGTTATGCAACAATAAAATGATAATGCTCTCTTCAAGAAATGCGATAAATAAAACTTGAAGGGGGCATATCTCTTTATTTTGTCTAATTTTGAGTCGTAAACATTACTGTTTACATATGTTACTAGGAGTTGTATAGTTGAATGCGAGGTGAGAATACGATGACACCAGTCTTTGAATTGAAAAATGTCAATTACTACTATGATCATAAAAAAGTGTTAGAAAATATAAACATTAAAATAAATAAAGGTGAATTTTTAGCGATTGTTGGACCAAATGGTGCTGGTAAATCAACATTATTGAAGTTGATTCTAGGGTTATTACCTTTACAAAGTGGTGAGATTTTTGTTGAAGGTATTGATTTTAAAAATAAGAAAACATCAATTAAATTAAGCTATGTATCACAAAAAGCAAATGCCTTTAATTCAGGTTTCCCAGCAAGTGTTAAAGAAGTTGTTTTAAGCGGATTAACAAAGACAAAACGTCTTTTCCAAACATTTAATAGCAAAGATAATGAAAAAGTGATTAAAGTACTAGAAAGACTGAATATAAGTGATTTAATTCATAAAAATATAGCAGAATTATCAGGTGGTCAACAACAACGTGTAATGATTGCCCGAGCATTGATTTCAGAACCTGCAGTATTAGTACTTGATGAACCAACGAATGGTATTGATGCAAAACATGTAAGTGAATTTTATAATACTTTAGATCAATTAAAACAAGAAGGTATCACCATTATCTTAGTTACTCATGATATCGGTGTTGTAGCAGATACTGCTACTGAAGTAGCATGTTTAAATAAGCATTTGCATTTCCATGGTACAACTGATGAGTTTAAATCACTTGATGAAGTTGAAATTTCAAAAATTTATGGACATCCTGTACGTTTTGTCGATCATCAGCATAATCGAGAATGTTGTAATTAATAAAGATTTGAGTTTATTTAAAATGGAAAGGCGTGTCACAATTGATAGATGCATTATTGAATTTTGATTTTATGAGGTACTCTTTAATTAGTGGTATCTTGATAGGTTTTATTGCGCCTCTAATCGGTGCTTTTATCGTTGTTAGACGACTATCACTTATAGCTGATGCTCTAAGTCATGTAACTTTAGGTGGTATATCCTTCGGTATGTTTTTACTTACTATTATGCCAACACTAGTATTTATTAATCCAATGTGGTTTGGAATCTTATTCGCAATAGTAGGTGCGCTTCTAATTGAAAAATTAAGAACGTCATACACTGCTTACCAAGAAATTGCTATTCCAATTATAATGAGTGCTGGTATCGCCTTGAGTGCAATCTTCATTTCATTAGCTGATGGGTTCAATCAAGAAATTGTTGGATTGCTATTTGGCTCAATAAGCGCAGTGAATATAAGTGATTTAACAACGATTATTGTCATTGCCATCATAGTTGTTCTGTTTATTACATTGTTTTATAAAGAATTATTTATATTGTCATTTGATGAGGAATATAGTAAAGTCATTGGCATTCCTAAATGGATTCAATTTTTATTTATTGTTATTGTAGCGATGGTTATTTCTGCCTCAATGCGTGTTGTAGGGATACTGTTAGTAAGTGCGTTAATCACGTTACCAATTGCAATAAGTATGCGAATAACAAAAAGTTTTAAGCAATTGATATTACTAAGTGTATTTTTAGGTGAATTATCAGTAATATTAGGCTTAGTCCTAGCTTTCTATATGGACATTTCTCCGGGTGGTGTAATTGTAGTTCTACTTGTTATTTTACTTATGATTACAATGGCTTATCAGAAAATGCGAATGAAGTTTAAAAAGGGAGCTAATATCAATGAATACAAATGATGCTATTAAAATTTTAAAAGAGAACGGTTTAAAATATACAGATAAACGTAAAGATATGTTAGATATTTTTGTCGAAGAAGATAAGTATATAAACGCAAAGTATATACAGCAAGTTATGGATGAAAATTATCCTGGAATTTCATTCGACACAATATATAGAAACCTGCACTTATTTAAAGATTTAGGGATTATTGAAAATACAGAACTTGATGGTGAAATGAAGTTTAGAATCGCTTGTACAAACCATCATCATCATCATTTTATCTGTGAAAAGTGTGGAGATACAAAGGTAATAGATTATTGTCCAATAGATCAGATAAAGTTATCACTACCTGGTGTTAATATTCACAAACACAAACTTGAAGTTTATGGTGTATGTGAGTCTTGCCAAGATTAATATAAAGAAATGAGATTTATGCACATTTGGTCAGATGTATGCATAAATCTCATTTTTTAAATTATAGAAGATAAAGGTTCATTTCATACTCCGTTCGTATGATTTTATGGCAAATCTGTTAACTTTTTATATACAAAATGTTTAATTATTTTTGATTTGAGTTATATTAAATGAGTAGAGAAAATAATAAGTAGTAGAATTTAAGCAAATTCTTTGTTGAACCAGTCACTGCTTGTTATTATTTACTTACAGACATTTTAGGAGGATGATTATTTATGGCTTTTGAATTACCAAAATTACCATACGCATTTGATGCATTAGAACCACATTTTGACAAAGAAACTATGGAAATTCACCATGACAGACATCATAACACGTATGTTACGAAATTAAATGCTGCAGTAGAAGGTACAGATTTAGAATCTAAATCTATTGAAGAAATTGTTGCTAATTTAGACAGTGTACCAGCTAACATCCAAACTGCTGTACGTAATAATGGCGGTGGACATTTAAACCATTCATTATTCTGGGAGTTACTTTCACCAAACTCAGAAGAAAAAGGTACTGTAGTAGAAAAAATTAAAGAACAATGGGGTTCTTTAGAAGAATTTAAAAAAGAATTTGCTGACAAAGCAGCTGCACGCTTTGGTTCAGGTTGGGCTTGGTTAGTCGTAAACAATGGCCAGTTAGAAATTGTGACTACACCAAACCAAGATAATCCATTAACTGAGGGTAAAACACCTATTTTAGGTTTAGACGTATGGGAACACGCTTATTACCTAAAATATCAAAACAAACGCCCTGACTACATTGGCGCATTTTGGAATGTAGTTAACTGGGAAAAAGTTGACGAATTATATAATGCAACAAAATAAAGTATGATTACTTGTTCGGTCTCTTAAATGAGACCGTTATTTTTTTGTCAAAAAGATAGAAATAATTTCTAAATTCATATATGATTTAAAGTGAAAGACTTTGAATAGAGGTAGGTAGTTTTGTTAAAAAGACTAAAAGAAAAATCAAATGATGAAATCGTTCAAAATACAATTAACAAGAGAATTAACTTTATATTTGGTGTGATTGTATTTATTTTTGCAGTACTAGTACTACGTTTAGGTTATTTACAAATCGCACAAGGCTCACATTATAAACAAATTATAAAAAATGATGAAAACATTACAGTGAATGAGTCTGTGCCAAGAGGTCGTATTTTAGACAGAAATGGCAAAGTTTTAGTTGATAATGCTTCTAAAATGGCTATTACATATACTAGGGGTCGAAAAACAACACAATCGGAAATGTTGGATACGGCTGAAAAGTTATCAAAGCTAATCAAGATGGATACTAAGAAAATTACAGAACGTGATAAGAAAGATTTCTGGATTCAGTTGCATCCTAAAAAAGCAAAAGCAATGATGACAAAAGAACAAGCTATGTTAGCAGATGGAAGTATTAAACAAGATCAATATGATAAACAACTGTTATCGAAAATCGGAAAATCACAATTAGATGAATTGTCTTCTAAAGATTTACAAGTTTTAGCTATTTTTCGAGAGATGAATGCAGGAACAGTTTTAGATCCACAAATGATAAAAAATGAAGATGTCAGTGAAAAAGAGTATGCAGCAGTTTCTCAGCAACTTTCCAAATTACCAGGTGTTAACACGTCTATGGATTGGGATAGAAAATATCCATATGGCGATACTTTAAGAGGTATATTCGGAGATGTATCGACACCTGCTGAAGGTATTCCAAAAGAATTGACAGAACATTACTTATCCAAAGGATATTCACGCAATGATCGTGTTGGAAAATCTTACCTAGAATATCAATATGAAGATGTATTGCGTGGTAAGAAGAAAGAAATGAAATACACAACGGACAAATCTGGTAAAGTTACATCTTCAGAAGTGTTAAATCCTGGCGCTCGCGGTCAAGATTTGAAATTAACGATCGATATAGATCTTCAAAAAGAAGTAGAAGCATTATTAGATAAACAAATTAAGAAGCTTCGCAGTCAAGGTGCCAAAGATATGGATAATGCAATGATGGTTGTACAAAATCCTAAAAATGGAGACATTCTTGCGCTTGCCGGAAAGCAGATTAATAAGAGTGGTAAAATGACTGATTATGACATTGGTACGTTTACTTCTCAATTTGCGGTTGGATCTTCTGTAAAAGGTGGAACATTATTAGCTGGTTATCAGAATAAAGCTATCAAAGTTGGAGAAACAATGGTCGATGAACCATTACATTTCCAAGGTGGTTTGACAAAACGATCATACTTCAATAAAAACGGGCATGTAACTATTAATGATAAGCAAGCTTTGATGCATTCATCAAACGTATATATGTTTAAAACAGCATTAAAATTAGCGGGAGACCCTTATTATTCTGGTATGGCTTTACCTTCAGACATAAGTTCACCTGCCCAAAAGCTAAGAAGAGGATTAAATCAAGTAGGCTTAGGTGTGAAAACAGGGATAGATTTACCAAATGAAACAAGAGGTCAAATCGAACCATTAACAAATAATCCAGGTAATTATCTAGATTTATCAATTGGTCAATATGATACCTATACACCATTACAATTATCACAATATGTTTCAACTATAGCGAATGATGGTTATAGAATACAGCCACACATTGGATTAACGATTCATGAATCAACTAATAAAGATGAGGTTGGTCCACTCAAGAAGAAAATTAATGGCACTGTCTTGAACAAGGTTAATAATACTGAAAAGGAAATCAAACAAATTCAAGAAGGATTCAAAATGGCATTTAATGATAAAGATGGTACTGGATATGTTAGTTTTAAAGATACAGTAGTACCTACTGCTGGTAAAACGGGTACCGCTGAAGTGTTCCAAAACGGAGAGCCAAGAGTTAACTCTACTTATATAGGATACGCGCCAATTGATGATCCAAAATTAGCGTTTTCAATTGTATATACAAATCAGCCTGTACCACCACCATGGTTAACAGGTGGAGACTTAGGTAGAGATGTAATTAACTACTACTTTAAGCAGTTAGGTAAAGATGATAAAAATAAAGACAAAGACAAATAAAATTTAACCTGACGATTGTGTAGCGCATGGTTGTAAAATTTTAACTTTGCAAATATTATAGATGTTGGTATAATAATAAAGTCGTATTTAGAAATGATAAGGAGGAATAACCATGCGCGTAAACGTAACTTTAGCTTGTACGGAATGTGGTGACAGAAACTACATTACAACTAAGAACAAAAGAAATAATCCAGAACGTGTTGAAATGAAGAAATTCTGTTCACGTGAAAACAAACAAACTTTACACCGTGAAACAAAATAATCATTAAAATTAAATTTAAATTAACAATAAAAAAGGTGAAATCTCAAAATAAGAGGTTTCACCTTTTTAATTATGCACACGTATGAAATGATAAAAGATTTTCAATTGAAATAATAAATTTTAGAATTGTCGCATAATTCATCATGACAACATAATGACATGTATTGTTATTAACGATATAATAGAATTGAATAAAGTGGGTGATAATGTGACTAAAAATGAGATTAGAAAATACATTTTACATAAAATGAAGAATTTTAATAAAGCTGAAAAGCGAAAAGCAGACACATGGTTAAGAAATCAATTTTTTGCAACTGAAGAATACAAAGAAGCAAACGCAATTGCGCTAGTTCTTTCTTTTAATCATGAAGTAGATACTTTTTCTATTATTGAACAAGCCTTAATGGATCATAAACGTATTTTTGTACCGAAAATGGATTATTTAAATCATCAAATGACTTTTAAAGAAATATTTAATCTCAAAGATATTGATGTCGATAATAAGGGGATTTACTATCCAACTTCAAAAGGTGAAACAACGAATAACCTAGATTTAATTGTTGTTCCTGGTGTTGGATTTCAAGACGATGGATATAGAATTGGGTATGGTGGTGGCTATTACGACAGGTTTTTAGCTAATTATCAGACAAAGACAATAAGCTTATTATACGATTTTCAAATAACATCATTTGAACCGGAATCATTCGATCAACCAGTCGATAAATTGATTATATATCAATCAGCATAGTGGAGGACTAAATGAACATAGACAAACAATTTTGGAAAACAATATATTATTGGATTAGGTACTTGAATTTTGATATTGTCAGTAGGGAAAAAGATGACCAAGAAATTTGGTTAGCCCATAAAAGAAAAAAACAAGTAGTCATTTTTAAACAACATATCAAGTCTACCCAAGAAATACGTTTTGACAAAGCGAAAGTGCTTGAACACAAAGATGAAATAGCAAATTTTATTTCTTTCGAACCACAAAGTTTTGAATTTTATTATTTTACAGAATCGGAATTTTCAGAAGAACAATTAAATGAAGTTTCGCCAATTAGAATTAAATTCAATGTTATAAGACACACAAAAGATTTGATAAAGCATATGCCGAATATATTTTTGGCTAGACTTATTTCAGAAGATAATGATAAAAAGACATATATGTTCTATAAACGCAAAGTATTAACCGATAACTTTTTAGATAAATATATGCAGAAATTTTCACCGGCAACATACACAATAATATTTGTAAATGTCTTAATATGGTTATGTATGATTTTATATTTAAATAATTTTTCGGATGTAAAATTATTAGATGTTGGCGGGTTAGTGCATTTTAATGTCGTACATGGTGAATGGTATCGAATTGTTACATCGATGTTTTTACATTTTAGTTTTGAACATATACTTATGAATATGCTTTCATTATTTATTTTTGGTAAAATAGTCGAAGCAATTATTGGTTCATGGCGGATGTTAACTGTATACTTTATTGCAGGGTTGTTTGGAAACTTTGTATCACTATCATTTAATACGACTACAATTTCAGTTGGGGCTAGTGGTGCTATATTTGGTCTGATTGGATCAATTTTTGCGATGATGTATGTTTCAAAAACATTTAACAAAAAAATGTTAGGACAGTTATTAATTGCATTAGTGATATTAGTTGGTGTTTCTCTGTTTATGTCAAATATAAATATTGTGGCGCATATTGGAGGATTCATTGGTGGTTTATTAATAACTTTAATTGGCTATTACTATAAAGTGAATCGTAATATTTTTTGGATTTTACTAATTGGTATGCTTGTTATATTTATTGCACTTCAAATTAGAATTTTTACAATTAAAGAAGATAATATTTATAATAAATTGATCAAAGATGATATGACTAGTGGTAATTATGATAATGCTCAAAATATTGTGAAGCAGACAATAAATAAAAATTATGCCGATGATCAAACATATTATTTAAGTGGTATGATTATGGCTACTATCAATTCTAAGTCTGAAGGTATGACAGAATGGGAGCGAGGACTTAGAATGTTTCCTAAATCAGGTTTATTAAATTTTGAGTTAGCGATAGCAAATCGTTCATTAAATGATGATGAAAAAGCATTAAAATATGTGCGTAAAGCATTAAATGCAGACCCTAAAAATACAGATTATATTAACTTAGAAAAAGAGTTGACTAAATCAAATGAGTCAAAAAATAAATAACTTTTATGATGTACAACAGTTATTGAAAAGTTACGGATTTCTAATATATTTTAAAAATCCAGAAGATATGTACGAAATGATTCAACAGGAGATTTCATCATTGTATCAATATGAACTGTTATCTAAGGAAGAATATTTGAAATGTACGTTGATAATTAATCAGAGAAGGAATGAACAGAAATGACAAAAATTATTTTAGCAGCTGATGTAGGCGGGACGACTTGTAAATTAGGTATTTTCACACCTGAATTAGAACAATTACATAAATGGTCTATTCACACTGATACATCTGATAGTACAGGATATACACTTTTGAAAGGAATTTATGATTCGTTTGTTGAAAAAGTAAATGAAAATAATTATAATTTTTCAAATGTACTTGGCGTAGGTATTGGTGTACCAGGTCCTGTTGACTTTGAAAAAGGTACAGTAAATGGAGCAGTAAACTTATATTGGCCAGAAAAAGTTAATGTACGTGAGATTTTTGAACAATTCGTTGATTGTCCAGTGTATGTAGATAATGATGCTAACATAGCTGCTTTAGGGGAGAAACACAAAGGTGCTGGTGAAGGTGCCGATGATGTTGTTGCCATCACACTTGGTACAGGTCTAGGTGGAGGAATTATTTCAAATGGTGAAATCGTACATGGTCATAATGGCTCTGGCGCAGAAATAGGTCATTTTAGAGCAGACTTCGATCAACGATTTAAATGTAATTGTGGTCGTTCTGGATGTATTGAAACAGTTGCTTCAGCGACAGGCGTTGTTAACTTAGTTAACTTCTACTATCCGAAGTTGACGTTTAGATCTTCTATATTAGAATTGATTAAAGAAAATAAGGTTACAGCAAAAGCTGTTTTTGATGCGGCAAAAGCTGGTGACCAATTCTGTATTTTCATTACTGAAAAGGTTGCAAACTATATTGGATATTTATGTAGTATTATTAGTGTTACAAGTAATCCGAAATATATCGTTCTAGGTGGAGGAATGTCTACTGCAGGACCTATTTTAATTGAAAATATTAAAACAGAATATCATAATTTAACATTTGCACCTGCTCAATTTGAAACTGAAATTGTACAAGCGAAATTAGGTAATGATGCAGGTATTACAGGAGCAGCAGGATTAATCAAGACCTATGTATTAGATAAAGAGGGGGTAAAATAATGGCTATTGTTGATGTGGTTGTTATTCCAGTTGGAACGGAAGGTCCGAGTGTTAGTAAATATATTGCAGATATTCAGAAAAAACTTCAAGAATATAAAGCAATGGGTAAAATTGATTTTCAATTAACACCAATGAATACTCTAATTGAAGGTGAATTAAGCGATGTATTAGAAGTTGTGCAAGTGATACATGAATTACCTTTTGATAAAGGTTTAAGTAGAGTTTGTACAAATATCCGTATTGATGACCGACGAGACAAATCTAGAAAAATGAATGATAAACTAACATCAGTACAAAAACATTTAGAAAATAGTGGTGAAAACCTATGAGGATTTCAAGCTTAACTTTAGGCTTAGTTGATACTAATACGTATTTCATCGAAAATGACAAAGCTGTTATTCTGATTGACCCTTCAGGTGAAAGTGAAAAAATTATTAAAAAATTAAACCAAATAAATAAACCGTTAAAAGCTATTTTATTAACACATGCACACTTTGATCATATCGGAGCAGTCGATGATATAGTTGATCGATTCGATGTCCCGGTTTATATGCATGAAGCAGAGTTTGATTTTCTAAAAGATCCCGTTAAAAATGGGGCAGATAAATTTAAGCAATATGGATTACCAATTATTACAAGTAAGGTAACTCCTGAAAAGTTAAACGAAGGTAGCACAGAAATAGAAGGATTTAAGTTTAATGTGTTACACACACCTGGACATTCACCAGGAAGTTTAACATATGTGTTCGATGAATTCGCAGTTGTTGGAGATACATTATTTAATAATGGAATCGGACGTACAGATTTATATAAAGGTGATTATGAAACGCTAGTTGATTCTATTCAAGATAAAATATTTGAATTAGAAGGCGATTTACCTTTATTCCCTGGACATGGTCCATATACGACGGTTGATGATGAACAATTAAATCCATTTTTACACGGTTAAATTGAAGTAATAAAAGAGGCTGGGACATAAATCCCTAAAAAAACAGCAGTAAGATAATTTTCAATTAGAAAATATCTTACTGCTGTTCTCTATTTATACAATACTTCGTATTGAATGGCTTCGCTTTCCTAGGGTGCC
>NZ_JACVZM010000040.1:0-4983 GCF_017151935.1 Staphylococcus sp. EG-SA-14
TATCCTTGTTAAATTGTTTATATCTGAAATAGTTCATACAGAAGACTCCTTTTTGTTAAAATTATACTATAAATTCAACTTTGCAACAGAACCGTATATTTTATATAGAGCATTCTCACTAAAAAAATTACACATATCGTGAGCAATGAACTGATTATACTTAACATTAAAAAAGATGATAACACCTTCTACACCTCCATATCACAAAAATTATAACATTATTTTGACATAAATACTACATTTGTAATATATTACAAATGTAGTCTTATATAAGGAGGATATTGATGAAAAAGATAAAAATTGTTCCACTTATTTTAATAGTTGTAGTTGTCGGGTTTGGTATATATTTTTATGCTTCAAAAGATAAAGAAATTAATAATACTATTGATGCAATTGAAGATAAAAATTTCAAACAAGTTTATAAAGATAGCAGTTATATTTCTAAAAGCGATAATGGTGAAGTAGAAATGACTGAACGTCCGATAAAAATATATAATAGTTTAGGCGTTAAAGATATAAACATTCAGGATCGTAAAATAAAAAAAGTATCTAAAAATAAAAAACGAGTAGATGCTCAATATAAAATTAAAACAAACTACGGTAACATTGATCGCAACGTTCAATTTAATTTTGTTAAAGAAGATGGTATGTGGAAGTTAGATTGGGATCATAGCGTCATTATTCCAGGAATGCAGAAAGACCAAAGCATACATATTGAAAATTTAAAATCAGAACGTGGTAAAATTTTAGACCGAAACAATGTGGAATTGGCCAATACAGGAACAGCATATGAGATAGGCATCGTTCCAAAGAATGTATCTAAAAAAGATTATAAAGCAATCGCTAAAGAACTAAGTATTTCTGAAGACTATATCAAACAACAAATGGATCAAAATTGGGTACAAGATGATACCTTCGTTCCACTTAAAACCGTTAAAAAAATGGATGAATATTTAAGAGATTTCGCAAAAAAATTTCATCTTACAACTAATGAAACAGAAAGTCGTAACTATCCTCTAGGAAAAGCGACTTCACATCTATTAGGTTATGTTGGTCCCATTAACTCTGAAGAATTAAAACAAAAAGAATATAAAGGCTATAAAGATGATGCAGTTATTGGTAAAAAGGGACTCGAAAAACTTTACGATAAAAAGCTCCAACATGAAGATGGCTATCGTGTCACAATCGTTGACGATAATAGCAATACAATCGCACATACATTAATAGAGAAAAAGAAAAAAGATGGCAAAGATATTCAACTAACTATTGATGCTAAAGTTCAAAAGAGTATTTATAACAACATGAAAAATGATTATGGCTCAGGTACTGCTATCCACCCTCAAACAGGTGAATTATTAGCACTTGTAAGCACACCTTCATATGACGTCTATCCATTTATGTATGGCATGAGTAACGAAGAATATAATAAATTAACCGAAGATAAAAAAGAACCTCTGCTCAACAAGTTCCAGATTACAACTTCACCAGGTTCAACTCAAAAAATATTAACAGCAATGATTGGGTTAAATAACAAAACATTAGACGATAAAACAAGTTATAAAATCGATGGTAAAGGTTGGCAAAAAGATAAATCTTGGGGTGGTTACAACGTTACAAGATATGAAGTGGTAAATGGTAATATCGACTTAAAACAAGCAATAGAATCATCAGATAACATTTTCTTTGCTAGAGTAGCACTCGAATTAGGCAGTAAGAAATTTGAAAAAGGCATGAAAAAACTAGGTGTTGGTGAAGATATACCAAGTGATTATCCATTTTATAATGCTCAAATTTCAAACAAAAATTTAGATAATGAAATATTATTAGCTGATTCAGGTTACGGACAAGGTGAAATACTGATTAACCCAGTACAGATCCTTTCAATCTATAGCGCATTAGAAAATAATGGCAATATTAACGCACCTCACTTATTAAAAGACACGAAAAACAAAGTTTGGAAGAAAAATATTATTTCCAAAGAAAATATCAATCTATTAACTGATGGTATGCAACAAGTCGTAAATAAAACACATAAAGAAGATATTTATAGATCTTATGCAAACTTAATTGGCAAATCCGGTACTGCAGAACTCAAAATGAAACAAGGAGAAACTGGCAGACAAATTGGGTGGTTTATATCATATGATAAAGATAATCCAAACATGATGATGGCTATTAATGTTAAAGATGTACAAGATAAAGGAATGGCTAGCTACAATGCCAAAATCTCAGGTAAAGTGTATGATGAGCTATATGAGAACGGTAATAAAAAATACGATATAGATGAATAACAAAACAGTGAAGCAATCCGTAACGATGGTTGCTTCACTGTTTTATTATGAATTATTAATAAGTGCTGTTACTTCTCCCTTAAATACAATTTCTTCATTTTCATTGTATGTTGAAAGTGACACTGTAACGAGTCCATTTTCTTTTTTTATGGATTTCTTATTTGTAATTTCAGCGATAACGTACAATGTATTACCTGGGTATACAGGTTTAATAAATTTAACGTTATTCATTTGTGTTCCTGCTACAACTTCTTCTCCGTATTTACCTTCTTCTACCCATAATTTAAATGATATTGAAAGTGTATGCATGCCAGATGCAATGATACCTTTAAATCTACTTTGTTCTGCTTTTTCTTTATCTATATGCATATATTGAGGATCAAAAGTTGTTGCAAATTGGATAATTTCTTCTTCTGTAATATGAAGGCTTTTTGTTTTGAATGTTTCTCCTACTATAAAATCATCGTATTTCATATATGTCTCTCTTTCTTATTCAAATTAATTTTTTAGTATGTAACATGTTAAAGGTAAGTCTACCGTCACTGAAACGTAAGACTCACCTCTAACTTTCTATTGAGACAAATGCACCATTTTATCTGCATTGTCTGTAAAGATACCATCAACTCCCCAATTAGCAAGTTGGTTTGCACGTGCTGGTTTGTTTACAGTCCATACGTTCAATTCATAACCCGCTTCTTTTACCATTTTTACTTTTGCTTTAGTAAGTTTGGCATCTTCAGTGTTTACTATTTTAGCATTACAGTAATCTAAAAGTGTTCTCCAGTCTTCACGAAACGAAGTTGTATGGAATATAACTGCTCTGTTATATTGTGGCATGATTTCTTCTGCAAGTTTAACAAGCACAACATTAAAGCTTGAAATGAGCACTTCTTGATTCTGATTTAAGTTTGTTAATTGTTCTTCCACTTGCTTAACCATACTTTTAGAAAGTGCTAGTCCATTCGGTCCAGTAATACCTTTTAATTCTACATTTAAATTCATATTATATTCATTTGCTATTTTTACTACATCATCGAAAGTTGGCAAATGTTCATCTTTGAATTTTTCACCAAACCAAGATCCTGCAGAAGCATCTTTAATTTCATCATAATTCAATTCAGTTATTTCCCCGGACATATTTGTAGTCCGTTCTAAATAATCATCATGAATGATAATCAGTTGTTCATCTTTTGTAATTGCAACATCTAACTCCAACCAGTTTATACCTTCTACTTCTGAAGCAGCTTTAAATGATGCAATTGTATTTTCCGGAGCTTTACTAGGTAATCCTCTATGTCCATATACAGTTAGCATATTACCTCTCCTTGCATTTTTATTTTTTTAATTAACGTAACTGTATTATCACATTAATCGCACTTTTATTTCCATTAAAAAGAGATGAATATCATAAATAAAGAAGTCGATAGATTCGTATTGATTATGGAGTTAATCTACGTCTCATCTCATTTTTAAAAAATCATTTATGTCCCAAGCTCCATTTTGTAATCAAGTCTAGTTTTTCTGTACCCCTTATCTGCAATTTTACTTAGGATTGCTTTTAACTTACCTCTTATCTGCAATTTTACTTAGGATTGCTTTTAACTTACCCCTTATCAGCAATTTTGCATGGAATTGCTTTTAACGCACCTCTTATCTGCAATTTTGCCTAGAACTGCTTTTAACGTACCTCTTATCTGCAATTTTACTGAGAACTGCTTTTAACTTACCCCTTATCAGCAATTTTGCATGGAATTGCTTTTAACGTACCTCTTATCTGCAATTTTACTTAGAACTGCTTTTAACAAACCTCTTATCTGCAATTTTACTTAGAACTGCTTTTAACGTACCTCTTATCTGTAATTTTACTTAGAACTGCTTTTAACAAACCTCTTATCTGCAATTTTACTTAGAACTGCTTTTAACAAACCTCTTATCTGCAATTTTACTTAGAATTGCTTTTACTATTCCTCTTATTAGTATAATCTCAGTAAGAATGCGTATAAAAATGAAAATTACAACCGATTTTGTAAGTGCTGACGCCTGAGGGAATAGTATGTGCGAGAGACTAATGGCTCGAGCCATACCCCTAGGCAAGCATGCACGTACAAAATCGTAAGATAAAAAAATAAGCATATCACTGTAAACTTTAAAAAATCAGTTTAGTGATATGCTTATTTATTTCGAGTTAGGATTTATGTCCCAAGCTCATCAAGCACAATCGGCCACTAGTTTATTTCTCTATCTTATATGTTCTGATATGGTCTTCTATACTGTATAAGTATACTTTTGAATATGGATCTTGTGTCAATTCACGTTCGAAATCAAATTCTTGATTATCAAATCTGTTAAAGAATGTTTCGTATTCTTCGACTGATAATTGCTCTCTAGATTCTAGCATATTTAAGTGTTTCTCTTTATCTAATGCTTTGTCATATCCTTTAACGATTGAACCACTAAAGATTTCTCCTACTGCTCCTGAACCATAACTAAATAGACATACTTTCTCTTCTGGTTGGAATGTGTGGTTCTGTAATAACGAAATTAAACTTAAGTATAATGATCCTGTATAAATGTTACCAACATCTCTATTCCATAATACGGTTCTGTTGCAAAGTTGAATTTATAGTATAATTTTAACAAAAAGGAGTCTTCTGTATGAACTATTTCAGATATAAACAATTTAACAAGGATG
>NZ_JACVZM010000041.1:0-1659 GCF_017151935.1 Staphylococcus sp. EG-SA-14
AAAAACGTAACTATAAGTTACAAACATTATTTAGTATTTATGAGCTAATCAAACATCATAATTTTTATGGAGAGTTTGATCCTGGCTCAGGATGAACGCTGGCGGCGTGCCTAATACATGCAAGTCGAGCGAACGGACGAGAAGCTTGCTTCTCTGATGTTAGCGGCGGACGGGTGAGTAACACGTGGATAACCTACCTATAAGACTGGGATAACTTCGGGAAACCGGAGCTAATACCGGATAATATTTTGAACCGCATGGTTCAAAAGTGAAAGACGGTCTTGCTGTCACTTATAGATGGATCCGCGCTGCATTAGCTAGTTGGTAAGGTAACGGCTTACCAAGGCAACGATGCATAGCCGACCTGAGAGGGTGATCGGCCACACTGGAACTGAGACACGGTCCAGACTCCTACGGGAGGCAGCAGTAGGGAATCTTCCGCAATGGGCGAAAGCCTGACGGAGCAACGCCGCGTGAGTGATGAAGGTCTTCGGATCGTAAAACTCTGTTATTAGGGAAGAACATATGTGTAAGTAACTGTGCACATCTTGACGGTACCTAATCAGAAAGCCACGGCTAACTACGTGCCAGCAGCCGCGGTAATACGTAGGTGGCAAGCGTTATCCGGAATTATTGGGCGTAAAGCGCGCGTAGGCGGTTTTTTAAGTCTGATGTGAAAGCCCACGGCTCAACCGTGGAGGGTCATTGGAAACTGGAAAACTTGAGTGCAGAAGAGGAAAGTGGAATTCCATGTGTAGCGGTGAAATGCGCAGAGATATGGAGGAACACCAGTGGCGAAGGCGACTTTCTGGTCTGTAACTGACGCTGATGTGCGAAAGCGTGGGGATCAAACAGGATTAGATACCCTGGTAGTCCACGCCGTAAACGATGAGTGCTAAGTGTTAGGGGGTTTCCGCCCCTTAGTGCTGCAGCTAACGCATTAAGCACTCCGCCTGGGGAGTACGACCGCAAGGTTGAAACTCAAAGGAATTGACGGGGACCCGCACAAGCGGTGGAGCATGTGGTTTAATTCGAAGCAACGCGAAGAACCTTACCAAATCTTGACATCCTTTGACAACTCTAGAGATAGAGCTTTCCCCTTCGGGGGACAAAGTGACAGGTGGTGCATGGTTGTCGTCAGCTCGTGTCGTGAGATGTTGGGTTAAGTCCCGCAACGAGCGCAACCCTTAAGCTTAGTTGCCATCATTAAGTTGGGCACTCTAAGTTGACTGCCGGTGACAAACCGGAGGAAGGTGGGGATGACGTCAAATCATCATGCCCCTTATGATTTGGGCTACACACGTGCTACAATGGACAATACAAAGGGCAGCGAAACCGCGAGGTCAAGCAAATCCCATAAAGTTGTTCTCAGTTCGGATTGTAGTCTGCAACTCGACTACATGAAGCTGGAATCGCTAGTAATCGTAGATCAGCATGCTACGGTGAATACGTTCCCGGGTCTTGTACACACCGCCCGTCACACCACGAGAGTTTGTAACACCCGAAGCCGGTGGAGTAACCTTTTAGGAGCTAGCCGTCGAAGGTGGGACAAATGATTGGGGTGAAGTCGTAACAAGGTAGCCGTATCGGAAGGTGCGGCTGGATCACCTCCTTTCTAAGGATATATTCGGAACATCTTCTTCAGAAGATGCGGAATAA
>NZ_JACVZM010000041.1:1756-3124 GCF_017151935.1 Staphylococcus sp. EG-SA-14
GCATTTGACTTATAAAAATGGTGGAAACATAGATTAAGTTATTAAGGGCGCACGGTGGATGCCTTGGCACTAGAAGCCGATGAAGGACGTTACTAACGACGATATGCTTTGGGGAGCTGTAAGTAAGCTTTGATCCAGAGATTTCCGAATGGGGAAACCCAGCATGAGTTATGTCATGTTATCGATATGTGAATACATAGCATATCAGAAGGCACACCCGGAGAACTGAAACATCTTAGTACCCGGAGGAAGAGAAAGAAAATTCGATTCCCTTAGTAGCGGCGAGCGAAACGGGAAGAGCCCAAACCAACAAGCTTGCTTGTTGGGGTTGTAGGACACTCTATACGGAGTTACAAAGGACGACATTAGACGAATCATCTGGAAAGATGAATCAAAGAAGGTAATAATCCTGTAGTCGAAAATGTTGTCTCTCTTGAGTGGATCCTGAGTACGACGGAGCACGTGAAATTCCGTCGGAATCTGGGAGGACCATCTCCTAAGGCTAAATACTCTCTAGTGACCGATAGTGAACCAGTACCGTGAGGGAAAGGTGAAAAGCACCCCGGAAGGGGAGTGAAATAGAACCTGAAACCGTGTGCTTACAAGTAGTCAGAGCCCGTTAATGGGTGATGGCGTGCCTTTTGTAGAATGAACCGGCGAGTTACGATTTGATGCAAGGTTAAGCAGTAAATGTGGAGCCGTAGCGAAAGCGAGTCTGAATAGGGCGTTTAGTATTTGGTCGTAGACCCGAAACCAGGTGATCTACCCTTGGTCAGGTTGAAGTTCAGGTAACACTGAATGGAGGACCGAACCGACTTACGTTGAAAAGTGAGCGGATGAACTGAGGGTAGCGGAGAAATTCCAATCGAACCTGGAGATAGCTGGTTCTCTCCGAAATAGCTTTAGGGCTAGCCTCAAGTGATGATTATTGGAGGTAGAGCACTGTTTGGACGAGGGGCCCCTCTCGGGTTACCGAATTCAGACAAACTCCGAATGCCAATTAATTTAACTTGGGAGTCAGAACATGGGTGATAAGGTCCGTGTTCGAAAGGGAAACAGCCCAGACCACCAGCTAAGGTCCCAAAATATATGTTAAGTGGAAAAGGATGTGGCGTTGCCCAGACAACTAGGATGTTGGCTTAGAAGCAGCCATCATTTAAAGAGTGCGTAATAGCTCACTAGTCGAGTGACACTGCGCCGAAAATGTACCGGGGCTAAACATATTACCGAAGCTGTGGATTGTCCTTTGGACAATGGTAGGAGAGCGTTCTAAGGGCGTTGAAGCATGATCGTAAGGACATGTGGAGCGCTTAGAAGTGAGAATGCCGGTGTGAGTAGCGAAAGACGGGTGAGAATCCCGTCCACCGA
>NZ_JACVZM010000041.1:3218-4876 GCF_017151935.1 Staphylococcus sp. EG-SA-14
TTTTAATCGATGGGGGGACGCAGTAGGATAGGCGAAGCGTGCGATTGGATTGCACGTCTAAGCAGTAAGGCTGAGTATTAGGCAAATCCGGTACTCGTTAAGGCTGAGCTGTGATGGGGAGAAGACATTGTGTCTTCGAGTCGTTGATTTCACACTGCCGAGAAAAGCCTCTAGATAGAAAATAGGTGCCCGTACCGCAAACCGACACAGGTAGTCAAGATGAGAATTCTAAGGTGAGCGAGCGAACTCTCGTTAAGGAACTCGGCAAAATGACCCCGTAACTTCGGGAGAAGGGGTGCTCTTTAGGGTTAACGCCCAGAAGAGCCGCAGTGAATAGGCCCAAGCGACTGTTTATCAAAAACACAGGTCTCTGCTAAACCGTAAGGTGATGTATAGGGGCTGACGCCTGCCCGGTGCTGGAAGGTTAAGAGGAGTGGTTAGCTTCTGCGAAGCTACGAATCGAAGCCCCAGTAAACGGCGGCCGTAACTATAACGGTCCTAAGGTAGCGAAATTCCTTGTCGGGTAAGTTCCGACCCGCACGAAAGGCGTAACGATTTGGGCACTGTCTCAACGAGAGACTCGGTGAAATCATAGTACCTGTGAAGATGCAGGTTACCCGCGACAGGACGGAAAGACCCCGTGGAGCTTTACTGTAGCCTGATATTGAAATTCGGCACAGCTTGTACAGGATAGGTAGGAGCCTTTGAAACGTGAGCGCTAGCTTACGTGGAGGCGCTGGTGGGATACTACCCTAGCTGTGTTGGCTTTCTAACCCGCACCACTTATCGTGGTGGGAGACAGTGTCAGGCGGGCAGTTTGACTGGGGCGGTCGCCTCCTAAAAGGTAACGGAGGCGCTCAAAGGTTCCCTCAGAATGGTTGGAAATCATTCATAGAGTGTAAAGGCATAAGGGAGCTTGACTGCGAGACCTACAAGTCGAGCAGGGTCGAAAGACGGACTTAGTGATCCGGTGGTTCCGCATGGAAGGGCCATCGCTCAACGGATAAAAGCTACCCCGGGGATAACAGGCTTATCTCCCCCAAGAGTTCACATCGACGGGGAGGTTTGGCACCTCGATGTCGGCTCATCGCATCCTGGGGCTGTAGTCGGTCCCAAGGGTTGGGCTGTTCGCCCATTAAAGCGGTACGCGAGCTGGGTTCAGAACGTCGTGAGACAGTTCGGTCCCTATCCGTCGTGGGCGTAGGAAATTTGAGAGGAGCTGTCCTTAGTACGAGAGGACCGGGATGGACATACCTCTGGTGTACCAGTTGTCGTGCCAACGGCATAGCTGGGTAGCTATGTGTGGACGGGATAAGTGCTGAAAGCATCTAAGCATGAAGCCCCCCTCAAGATGAGATTTCCCAACTTCGGTTATAAGATCCCTCAAAGATGATGAGGTTAATAGGTTCGAGGTGGAAGCATGGTGACATGTGGAGCTGACGAATACTAATCGATCGAAGACTTAATCAAAATAAATGTTTTGCGAAGCAAAATCACTTTTACTTACTATCTAGTTTTGAATGTATAATCTACATTCATATGTCTGGTGACTATAGCAAGGAGGTCACACCTGTTCCCATGCCGAACACAGAAGTTAAGCTCCTTAGCGTCGATGGTAGTCGAACTTACGTTCCGCTAGAGTAGAACGTTGCCAGGCA
>NZ_JACVZM010000042.1:0-4232 GCF_017151935.1 Staphylococcus sp. EG-SA-14
GATACCAAAAAATAATAACCTCAAAATTTCGAGAGAAATAACTTCATTTTAAATCGCATTAAATCAATGTTTCTATAAAAATAAGTCCTTAAAAATTAGTTTTTTCAATCGAAATGGAAGGTAGTATTGGATAGCTTTAAACCGCGTTGTTAAGCCATTCTTAACTTCCGGAAATGGCTATTGATACCATTTTGATACCATTTACTTGTCAAAAATGGCTATTGCATCGTGTTTTTTCTGAGTATATAAATGGCTGTAAGTGCCCATCGTTTCAGTGATTTGAGCATGTCTCATGAGTGACTGTAAAACGAAAATATCTACACCATTATTTGCAAGATAAGATGCATAAGAATGTCTTAACGCGTGAATGTTATAATGAGGGAAAGCTTTTTGAAATTTCTTTTGAACATGACTGTAATGTTTGGGAGCCATTCCTCCGAAAATAAAATAACTACGTTCATCAAAATATTTGTTTAACTCTTTTTCACGTTGATGTCGTTCAGTTAACATTGTATTGATGAATTTAGGTAAAGGAACAATATCCTCTGAACTATCTGTTTTTGGTCTCGGATATATAGTTCTATTAGAGATGTCCATTGTTTTATTTATGGATATCTCTTTTTTGTATTTATTGTAGTCTGTCCAAACAAGAGCCATAGCTTCGCCAATCCTTAAACCTGTATAAAACATTAATGTAAATAACTCTCTGTAATCTTGCTCTTCAATGTCTTTGATTCTTTCTTCAAATTCTTCACGCATCATAAACTTAGGTTTTGGCTTTACACGCGGAATAGGTTTAATTGATATTGTTGGATCTGTACGTAATCCAAAGTATTTTTTGGCATAATTAATTACAACTTTAAAACCTGACCAAATTGTACGAGCAGAATTTGTTGACGCTACATTCTCTATTAGATATTTACGAAACTCTTGGCATTGATTTTGCGTTATCTTATTCATTTTTATGTGCCCGAACTTAGCTTTAAAGTGTTTATGATATTCATTTTGTTTGCGTCGTTTTGTTTTAGGTCTCAAATCGCTATTTTCTAAATAGTGATGAAAAACATAATCAAATGTTTTTGAATCGCTATATCCTTCGTTTACATCATTCAAAAAAATAGCCTCTGCACTCTTAGCTTCACGCTTAGTTGAAAAACCGCGTTGCATCTTACGTTTGTTATTACCGTATACATCTTTATATCTAATGGAAAAATACCATTTACCTGTATTACCATCCTTATATACTGGCATTTTACTTCTCCCTCCTCAAAATTGGCAAAAAATAATAAGGGTAGGCGGGCTACCCGGAATTTTATTGTTGAATCACTTCACTATTTTGACTTTTAAAATTGTCAAAATCATTTTGTGCTTTCTTCCATGAATTATAGTCTTGTCCGTCTTGTACTGCCCATGAACCACCTATACCGGCAGTATGGCCACCATTCTGACGTTTGTTTTCTTCTGTTGCTCTTTTAGCTTCTTGATAAGCGTTATAAGATGTGTCACTTGAAAACTCATCTTTCACTGGTGCATTGTTGTTTTTATTAGAAGTGGGATTATTTTGTGTTTGATTTTGTTTAGGTGCGTTATTAGTTTGTTGATGATCATTAACATTTGTGTTGTTATCGTTGTTTACTTGATTATTGTTATCGTTTTGATTAGCATTTTCTTTTTTCGCTTCTGCTTTGTCTTTAGTTTCTTTCTTTTTGTCTTTGTTCTCTTTCTTTGTTTCCGCTTTCTTGCTTTCCTCTTTCTTATCGCCGTCGTTGCTACCACATGCACCTAATACTAACGCGCTAGCTAAAATTAAATATAATAATCTTTTCATGTTTTACACTCCTTTATTTGCTATTTGTTTTAATAAATCTATGACTTCGTTGTTTTGCTCGATAATTCTATTATTTTGCTTTATTAGTTCGTCTCGTTGAGCTATAGAGACAAAGTTTTGTTTTAATTGCGTATCGTAGAATACGAATTTAGCTTGTTTATCTACGTTTGTTGTGAATGTACCTAAACCGTTGTAGACTTTCAATAGTGTAGGGTTAATATTTTGCTTTTGATATGCGTAAGTCGTAACGTCGGTAGCTTCTTTAATACCTTGTCCGTTTAAACTTTTAGCTGATTTTGATTCGTATTCTTCGTTAGTGTTTTTAAAATTTTCAGATTTATAAAGTTGGATATCAAGTTCTTTTCCTTCTTTAAAATCATTTAATATCTTTCTTTTTTCATCTGTTGTCATTTTTTTATACATGTCAATCTTTCTATTGCTTAACTTACTAAACATTTTTGTTTCTGTTAGAATTTCTTTAAAAGTTAATTTATCTCCTGCCATTTTCAATTTCTCCTTCATTTGGTTTATATTAAAATATTAGAAAGAACGATAATTACATTTTTGTCCTATTTGTTATTTTAGAATTCATAACTCTTTGACGCGATTCTTTAGCTTGTTTAACCATATTTTTAAATTCTTGACTTTCGATAAACGCGTTAGCTTCTTCAATTTCCTCTTGTGTAAGTTTTTTTCTACCAGTGTTAATGTGTATATGCTCAATTTCTTCATATGATTCCATAATTTTTTTATTTCTCCTTTGCTTACTTTTTATATTAAAGCGCCACATAGACGCTATTAATCAAAAATTCGATAGTTATAAATAACTTTGCCTATCACTTCGATTTCATCAATAGAATCTAAATCGTAAGAATTAGTTTTAAATTCATCTGAATAGCTTACTGGGTCTAAATGTAGTTTTGTTTCAGTACGTCTCACACGCTTAACTGTATATTCACCACCTAGACGTAATACAAGGATATCATTGCTGTTAAGTTTATGATCACAAGACTTTCTATAATCATGGACAATTATATAAGAACCGTTAGCGAGTATTTTATTCATGCTATCTCCGTTTATTTTTAGTGCTATACATTCGCTAGGTTTACGACCGTTAAAAGCAAATGGTGGAACTTTTAATTTTTCATTATCAATTGCAACTTCCTCGAAATTTCCAGCAGAAACTTTACCGAAATATGGAACCTCGATTTCGCTATCAAATTCTGGTAAAACAATTTCTTCAATTTCTCCTAAGAGATAACCTTTAGAAACATTGAACAAACTTGAAATTTTTTCGACCATACCCATTCTAGGTTCAGTTCTTCCACTTTCCCACATTCTTATAGTACCTTCGGAAACATCTAATTTTCTAGCCATCTCAACTTTAGACAATCTATTGTTCAATCTGATTTCTTTTATGGAATTTTTGAAAGCCATTTTGTTTTCCTTCCTTATATATAATGTTTTTTACACTTTTATTATACTATGAAAAATCGTAATTGCAACCCTTAAAATACGATTTACGAAAATAAAAATACGTAAATTTCTAAAATAATTACGAAAAACACTTGAATTCGTATTTAGATTACGATATACTTTAGTCAGAACTTAACAAGGAGGTTAAAAAATGAGCTACATCAAACAAAGTCTGAAATTAGATGAATGGCGAAAACGAAAAGGTTATACCCAGTCGTCTTTTGCTGAAAAACTTGGCATTTCACCATCTACTTATAACATTTGGGAAAATAACCCAGAAATGATTAAACCTAGAGATGCTTTTAGAATTGCCAAAACATTAAATATCTCTATTGATGAGATTATTTTTTTAAAAGATGAATCGTATTTTAAATACGTTTTAGTCGAAGGGAAACAAATGTCTTAAAAGGAGGAATGAACAATGCAAGCATTACAAACATTTAATTTTAAAGAGCTACCAGTAAGAACAGTAGAAATTGAAAACGAACCTTATTTTGTAGGAAAAGATATTGCTGAGATTTTAGGATATGCAAGAGCAGACAATGCCATTAGAAATCATGTTGATAGCGAGGACAAGCTGACGCACCAATTTAGTGCATCAGGTCAAAACAGAAATATGATCATTATCAACGAATCAGGATTATACAGTCTAATCTTCGATGCTTCTAAACAAAGCAAAAACGAAAAAATTAGAGAAACCGCTAGAAAATTCAAACGCTGGGTAACATCAGATGTCCTACCAGCCATTCGCAAACACGGTATATACGCAACAGACAATGTAATTGAACAAACATTAAAAGATCCAGACTACATCATTACAGTGTTGACTGAGTATAAGAAAGAAAAAGAGCAAAACTTACTTTTACAACAAGAAATCGGAGAACTAAAACCCAAAGCAGACTATGTAGATGAAATCTTAAAGTCAACT
>NZ_JACVZM010000043.1:0-4147 GCF_017151935.1 Staphylococcus sp. EG-SA-14
ACCGTAGGTCTCTTCAGATCTACGGATTTTCCCCATGCCACGAAATTAGCATCATGCTAGCAAGTTAAACGAACACTGACATGATATATTAGTGATTAGCTATATTTTTTACTTTGCAACAGAACCATCACGATTTAGACAATTTTTCTAAAACCGGCTACTCTAATAGCCGGTTGGACGCACATACTGTGTGCATATCTGATCCAAAATTAAGTTTTGATGCAATGACGATCGTTGGAAATCTCAACCGAGACAACGCTCAAGCCCTTTCTAAATTTATGAGTGTAGAGCCCCAAATAAGACTTTGGGATATTCTTCAAACAAAGTTTAAAGCTAAAGCACTTCAAGAAAAAGTTTATATTGAATATGACAAAGTGAAAGCAGATAGTTGGGATAGACGTAATATGCGTATTGAATTTAATCCAAACAAACTTACACGAGATGAAATGATTTGGTTAAAACAAAATATAATAAGCTACATGGAAGATGACGGTTTTACAAGATTAGATTTAGCCTTTGATTTTGAAGATGATTTGAGTGACTACTATGCAATGTCTGATAAAGCAGTTAAGAAAACTATTTTTTATGGTCGTAATGGTAAGCCAGAAACAAAATATTTTGGCGTGAGAGATAGTAATAGATTTATTAGAATTTATAATAAAAAGCAAGAACGTAAAGATAATGCAGATGCTGAAGTTATGTCTGAACATTTATGGCGTGTAGAAATCGAACTTAAAAGAGATATGGTGGATTACTGGAATGATTGCTTTAGTGATTTACATATCTTGCAACCAGATTGGAAAACTATCCAACGCACTGCGGATAGAGCAATAGTTTTTATGTTATTGAGTGATGAAGAAGAATGGGGAAAGCTTCACAGAAATTCTAGAACAAAATATAAGAATTTGATAAAAGAAATTTCGCCAGTCGATTTAACGGACTTAATGAAATCGACTTTAAAAGCGAACGAAAAACAATTGCAAAAACAAATCGATTTTTGGCAACATGAATTTAAATTTTGGAAATAGTGTACATATTAATATTACTGAACAAAAATGATATATTTAAACTATTCTAATTTAGGAGGATTTTTTTATGAAGTGTCTATTTAAAAATTTGGGGAATTTATATGAGGTGAAAGAATAATTTACCCCTATAAACTTTAGTCACCTCAAGTAAAGAGGTAAAATTGTTTAGTTTATATAAAAAATTTAAAGGTTTGTTTTATAGCGTTTTATTTTGGCTTTGTATTCTTTCATTTTTTAGTGTATTAAATGAAATGGTTTTAAATGTTTCTTTACCTGATATTGCAAATCATTTTAATACTACTCCTGGAATTACAAACTGGGTAAACACTGCATATATGTTAACTTTTTCGATAGGAACAGCAGTATATGGAAAATTATCTGATTATATAAATATAAAAAAATTGTTAATTATTGGTATTAGTTTGAGCTGTCTTGGTTCATTGATTGCTTTTATTGGTCACAATCACTTTTTTATTTTGATTTTTGGTAGGTTAGTACAAGGAGTAGGATCTGCTGCATTCCCTTCACTGATTATGGTGGTTGTAGCTAGAAATATTACAAGAAAAAAACAAGGCAAAGCCTTTGGTTTTATAGGATCAATTGTAGCTTTAGGTGAAGGGTTAGGTCCTTCAATAGGGGGAATAATAGCACATTATATTCATTGGTCTTACCTACTTATACTTCCTATGATTACAATAGTAACTATACCTTTTCTTATTAAAGTAATGGTACCTGGTAAATCAACAAAAAATACATTAGATATCGTAGGTATTGTTTTAATGTCTATAAGTATTATATGTTTTATGTTATTTACGACAAATTATAATTGGACTTTTTTAATACTCTTCACAATCTTTTTTGTGATTTTTATTAAACATATTTCAAGAGTTTCTAACCCTTTTATTAATCCTAAACTAGGGAAAAACATTCCGTTTATGCTTGGTTTGTTTTCTGGTGGGCTAATATTTTCTATAGTAGCTGGTTTTATATCAATGGTGCCTTATATGATGAAAACTATTTATCATGTAAATGTAGCGACAATAGGTAATAGTGTTATTTTTCCTGGAACCATGAGTGTTATTGTTTTTGGTTATTTTGGTGGTTTTTTAGTGGATAGAAAAGGATCATTATTTGTTTTTATTTTAGGATCATTGTCTATCTCTATAAGTTTTTTAACTATTGCATTTTTTGTTGAGTTTAGTATGTGGTTGACTACTTTTATGTTTATATTTGTTATGGGCGGATTATCTTTTACTAAAACAGTTATATCAAAAATAGTATCAAGTAGTCTTTCTGAAGAAGAAGTTGCTTCTGGAATGAGTTTGCTAAATTTCACAAGTTTTTTATCAGAGGGAACAGGTATAGCAATTGTAGGAGGTTTATTGTCACTACAATTGATTAATCGTAAACTAGTTCTGGAATTTATAAATTATTCTTCTGGAGTGTATAGTAATATTCTTGTAGCCATGGCTATCCTTATTATTTTATGTTGTCTTTTGACGATTATTGTATTTAAACGTTCTGAAAAGCAGTTTGAATAGTTATATTATATTTTGGTTTAGAACTATGAGTGGCTAGCATTTTGCCACTCATTTTTTGCGTTAGCAAAAACAGGTTTAAGCCTCGCAGAGCACACGTATTAACGACTTATTAAAAATAAGTCTAGTGTGTTATTAGACTTAAACTATTAAATACACATGAAACCTTTGTGCTTAGGAGTGATTTTTATATGTCTTATTCCATTGTTAGAGTTTCAAAAGTTAAATCTGGAACAAATACAACGGGCATACAAAAACATGTTCAAAGAGAAAATAATAATTATGAAAATGAAGATATAGACCATAGTAAAACTTACTTAAATTATGATTTGGTAAATGCTAATAAACAGAATTTTAATAACTTGATTGATGAAAAAATCGAACAGAATTATACAGGCAAAAGAAAAATTAGAACAGACGCGATTAAACACATTGATGGTTTAATTACATCAGACAATGATTTCTTTGATAATCAAACGCCAGAAGATACAAAGCAGTTTTTTGAATATGCTAAAGAGTTTTTAGAACAAGAATACGGTAAAGATAATTTATTATATGCAACAGTTCACATGGACGAAAAAACACCACATATGCATTATGGCGTTGTTCCAATAACTGATGATGGTCGTTTAAGTGCTAAAGAAGTTGTAGGTAATAAAAAAGCTTTAACAGCGTTTCAAGATAGATTTAATGAGCATGTTAAACAACGAGGATATGATTTAGAACGTGGGCAATCAAGACAAGTAACAAATGCTAAACATGAGCAAATAAGTCAGTATAAACAAAAAACAGAATATCATAAGCAAGAATATGAACGTGAGAGCCAAAAAACAGACCATATAAAGCAAAAGAACGATAAATTAATGCAAGAGTACCAAAAATCGTTAAATACGCTTAAAAAGCCTATAAATGTTCCGTATGAGCAAGAAACTGAAAAAGTAGGTGGTTTATTTAGCAAAGAAATACAAGAAACTGGAAATGTTGTAATAAGCCAAAAAGATTTCAATGAATTTCAGAAACAGATAAAAGCTGCTCAAGATATTTCGGAAGATTACGAGTATATAAAGTCTGGTAGAGCCTTAGATGATAAAGATAAGGAAATACGAGAGAAAGATGATTTATTAAATAAAGCAGTTGAGCGTATTGAAAACGCAGACGATAATTTTAACCAACTTTACGAAAATGCAAAGCCACTTAAAGAGAATATAGAAATAGCGTTAAAGCTTTTAAAAATCTTACTAAAAGAGTTAGAACGAGTTTTAGGAAGAAATACCTTTGCGGAAAGAGTTAATAAGTTAACAGAAGATGAACCAAAACTAAATGGTTTAGCAGGAAACTTAGATAAAAAAATGAATCCAGAATTATATTCAGAACAGGAACAGCAACAAGAAGGTTCTGTTGCAAAGTTGAATTTATAATATAATTTTAACAAAAAGGAGTCTTCTGTATGAACTATTTCAGATATAAACAATTTAACAAGGATGTTATCACTGTAGCCGTTGGCTACTATCTAAGATATGCATTGAGCTATCGTGATATATCTGAAATATTAAGAGAACGTGGTGTAAACGTTCATCATTC
>NZ_JACVZM010000044.1:0-2594 GCF_017151935.1 Staphylococcus sp. EG-SA-14
CAGTGTAAAATGTACTTGGGTCATGTAAAAGTCCTCCTGGGTATGTTTTTGTCGTTAAAAACATTGTACCGTAAAAGGACTGTTATATGGCCTTTTTACTTTTACACAATTATACGGACTTTATCTATTTTGCAACATCTACACCATACATTTTGTTCAATAATTTTAATTTGTTCGTGAAAGTTGTACCCTTGACACCTTGTTTCTCTTGTAAATGTCTTTTTTTATAAGTTATTTTAGGATTTTCTTTTACAAGATTGAAATAACTAGATACTTGATACTTATATTCAGATTTTTCTTTATTGTAGAGATAAATATCAATATGAACCTTAAACACCTCTTGAAAAGCTTGCTTTTTATTTTTAGAATCATTCATGAGTTGCTTTAAAGCATTATACAATTGATTTTTATCCTCTTCTAATATTTGATTTGAAAATTTGCATAAATACCATTCTTTAGTCACATCAATGTCATTTGTTCGCTCATTTAAGTAACAATGTTCTTGAATGCCTCGTTGAATACTACTTAATGATTCACTTTCAAACTGTATTTTTATGCCTTGACTATCCAATATTACTTTACCAAAATTAATCATAAACTGCTCATATGTACTAATAAAATCTTGTACCTCTCCTGCATATTCTGGTTGTAACAACGGTGATAATGGAATTTTATCTTCCATAGGCAAAATTTTAAACTTTTTGGTACACTCTTTTATATTATTTATAATTTGATCATCGATATGAACCGTATACTGCATATATGTAGTATTTTCAGTAGATTTTAGAGCTGTAATATTTTTATTCACTTAATTCACCTTCATTGACCCATCTTTATTTAATTATAACTATTTATGTATGCTGTAGCACTACCACTACCCAATTTTAAATTTGGTAATGCTTTTTTGTATAAATTTAAATTGTTTAATGTTGTCATCTTTTTGTTATTACAATTATGATTAAATTACTATTAATACATGTTTATTATTTTAGTTAATTCAACTTTAACAGCATTTTTCAAACTATTAGGGGTCTCTACTTTTACATTGACACCACCTGTGACAATTAACTTAGCTATAAAATCTATATCTTTCGCGTTCACTTTTGATTTAAATAAATATGTCTCTTCGTCAATATTTTCAATCATATAGTCACTCCACAGGTAGCCTTTCAAGATATTCAATCCCATAACATTGCTTCTAATAAGAATATCAATAGCTGTTTCATTTTTAACCATGAACTGTTGAAAATTCTGCATAGTTATATCATTACACTCTTGAGTCTCTCCCATTTCATATAGTTCTTTTATTTTCGAAATATTTAATAGATTCACTAACTTTGATTCTATATTAGCTACAACAAAATACCATTGATGATTTTTATACATAATGCCAATACCTTTATATTGTTCTTTAATATAGTTTTGTGAATAACAGGTTTCAAAAGACTTATTCTCAATTATCAATCTAATGATTTCATTAAATAACTTATAACTTTTGAACTGATACTTATCTTCATTAAAATATTGAAATAGATCATTATATTGGTTTATTAACTCTTTTTTATTCGAGTTATTATATAATTTTTTTAATATTTCTTGATATTCTGTTTGAAAAGGTAGATTACTCACATTTGAAATACTCGAAAGTGTAAATACTAAAGCTTTCAACTCTTCATCTGAGATTGCTATTTTCGTTTGGTCTCGATTACCTATGATCGTATAACCACCATTTTTCCCTGGATTACTATATAAAGGTACTCCTAATGCTTCAATTTCTTTTATATCCCTTAAAGCGGTACTACGAGAAATATTAAATTCTGACATTAAATCATTTAATTTGAAGTTCCTATTTTCATTACAATATTCAATCATATTATATAATCTAACAGATTTTTTCATTATTATTCTCCTTTTAGTGTCAATAGATGACACTAATTAAGTATATACTCTATTTATAACAAATCTAAGGAGGAAAAAACATGAAATTTCAAGTAAGTCCATATTTTTTAATCACTCAAAATGCAGAGGGTTTAAAAAAGTTGTATGAAGAGCTGTTTGGCGCTAAAACACTGTATATTCAACGTATTAAAGATAGACCTATAGATAAGAAACTTAATATTGACGAAAATGATTTAAATAAAATTGATCAATGTGTACTTCAATTTGGAGATATAAAAATTATGATCGCAGATGACACTGAAGGTTTGCCCATAACACAAGGTAATAATATATCTCTTTGTCTCACTTTTGACCAAGTAGAAGAAACTAAACATGTATATGACCAGTTAATAGAAAAAGGCAGTGAGGTATTGAAAACATTTAGTCCAGAATTCTATACTGAAGGTTATGGTTATGTAAGAGATCCTTATGGTATCTCTTTGCATTTATTTACAAAGAGAAAAAATTAGGTTCTGCTGCAAAGTTGAAAAATAAATGTCTAATCTCAATTTTAAAATAATACTTTGTGTTAACTTGCTAGCATGATGCTAATTTCGTGGCATGGCGAAAATCCGTAGATCTGAAGAGACCTGCGGTTCTTTTTATATAGAGCGTAAATACATTCAATACCTTTTAAAGTATTCTTTGCTGTATTG
>NZ_JACVZM010000045.1:0-2317 GCF_017151935.1 Staphylococcus sp. EG-SA-14
ATGAACTATGAAACAGGGTTCCAACTAGGTGTAATGGAAGCTAGGTTGAAGAAGATGAGAAAACAACGTGATGAGTACAAGAAGCAACGAGATGAGCTTATTGGGGATATGACGGAAGTTAAGAGAAAAGCAAAAGCATTTGATGAGATAGATAATCTGATTTATGAAGTATTCGAAATGATGAATTGCTTTAAATTCAGTTTTATCAATGAAAATAAAGAGCTTATCCTCGATAGCGAATCAAATATTTTCTTTTCACTAAAAGATTGCGCTAACAAATTAGATTTAGTTGTTAAATTTATTCATTGGGTTAGCAGATGTTGTATTGAAAATATATCTCCTGAAAGAACACAGGTTTTTTTACAAACAGGTTTCGAACTTTATATTGGCAAACATTTAACAAATAATGATTACGAATACATGTATAAATGCTTTGGTAACGGATTAAATAGTGATGGCGCATATAGTTATGCCAGAAGATTATTAAATATTTCGGAGGGTTAAAAATGACTGTAGATAAAAAAAGCGTTGAAAAATTTAAAAAACATATCAAAGAGCTGGAGAAGAAAGCAAGCGCATGGGATAGGTATTGCAAGAGCGTTGAAAAAGATTTAATAAACGAATTTGGCAATGATGATGAAAGAGTTAAATTTGGAATGGAATTAAACAATAAAATTTTTATGGAGGAAGACACTAATGAATAATCGCGAACAAATCGAACAGTCTGTTATAAGTACTAGTGCGTATAACGGCAATGACACAGAGGGATTACTGAAAGAGATTGAAGACGTGTATAAGAAAGCGCGAGCGTTTGATGAAATACTTGAGGGAATGACAAATGCTATTCAACATTCAGTTAAAGAAGGTATTGAACTTGATGAAGCAGTAGGGATTATGGCAGGTCAAGTTGTCTATAAATATGAGGAGGAACAGGAAAATGAGTATTAGTGTAGGAGATAAAGTATATAACCATGAAACAAACGAAAGTCTAGAGATTGTGCAATTGGTCGGAGATATTAGAGATACACATTATAAACTGTCCGATGATTCAGTTATTAGCATTATAGATTTTATTACTAAACCAATTTATCTAATTAAGGGGGACGAGTGAGTGGAATGGAAACGATTAAAAAATGTGGTGCCGCACCCAGTTATCAAAAATAAAAACTTAAAGTCGGTATACGTAACAAAAGATAATGTGAAAGAGGTTCAAAAAGAATTAGGTTTCTTTGAAATTTTTAATGAAGAAGTGTTATTAACTGGATTTTTATCATTTCAAAGGATACCTATTTACATTATTTGGATTAATCCTAAATCTCATAAGACGCCTAGATATTACTTTGCTAACGAGCATGAGATTGAAAGATATTTTGAATTTTTGGAGGACGAGTAAATGCTTGAAATCATCGACCAACGTGATGCATTGCTAGAAGAAAAGTATTTAAACGACGACTGGTGGTACGAGTTAGATTATTGGTTGAATAAACGCAAGTCAGAAAATGAACAGATTGATATTGATAGAGTGCTTAAATTTATTGAGGAATTAAAACGATAGGAGATAACGAATAAATGAATAATTTAACAGTAGATCAATTAAAAGAACTTTTACAAATACAAAAGGAGTTCGACGATAGAATTCCAACACTTAATTTACAAGATAGTAAGATTGCATATGTAGTTGAATTCTTTGAATGGTTTAATACATTGGAAACGTTTAAGAACTGGAAGAAGAAACCAGGTAAGCCGTTAGATGTTCAGTTAGATGAACTAGCGGACATGTTGGCGTTTGGTTTGAGTATTGCGAATCAAGTAGGAGTGTCATCAGAAGAGATAAAAGAAGCGATTGAATCAAGTTTTAAAAATAAAGAATTTCACAACATGTTTAATTTTAAAGATAAAGAATTTGCTCAAGATGCCGTTGTTAGTACACCACAGATAATATTTAAAGAATTTTATCCCGACCAATTGGCAATTGTTATAGCGATAGACATAGCTTACAACTTATATTCAATCAACCAACTCATTGACGCATACAAAAAGAAAATGGAGCGAAATCATGCAAGACAAGATGGAACAGCAGACACAGAAAAAGGTTACGTGTAAAGACATCTTAGATCGAGTCAAGGAGGTTTTGGGGAAGTGACACAATATTTAGTCACAACATTCAAAGATTCAACAGGACGTAAACATACGCACATAACTAAAGTTAAGAGTAATCAAAGGTTTACAGTTGTTGAGGCAGAGAGTAAAGAAGAAGCGAAAGAGAAGTACAAGGCGCAAGTTAAAAGAGATGCAGTTATTAAAGTGGGTCAGTTGT
>NZ_JACVZM010000046.1:0-2237 GCF_017151935.1 Staphylococcus sp. EG-SA-14
ACCAAATGTTATAATAAATCTATTACACAAAGAGATAAATACTTATTCAAAGGCGGAGGAATCACATGTCTATTACTGAAAAACAACGTCAGCAACAAGCTGAATTACATAAAAAATTATGGTCGATTGCGAATGATTTAAGAGGGAACATGGATGCGAGTGAATTCCGTAATTACATTTTAGGCTTGATTTTCTATCGCTTCTTATCTGAAAAAGCAGAACAAGAATACGCAGATGCCTTGTCAGGTGAAGACATCACGTATCAAGAAGCATGGGCAGATGAAGAATATCGTGAAGATTTAAAAGCAGAATTAATTGATCAAGTCGGTTACTTCATTGAGCCACAAGATTTATTCAGTGCGATGATTCGTGAAATTGAAACGCAAGATTTCGATATCGAACATCTAGCGACGGCGATTCGCAAAGTTGAAACATCAACGCTAGGTGAAGAAAGTGAAAATGACTTTATCGGTCTGTTCAGCGATATGGATTTGAGTTCAACGCGACTAGGTAACAATGTCAAAGAACGTACTGCGTTGATTTCCAAAGTCATGGTTAATCTTGACGACTTACCATTCGTTCACAGTGACATGGAAATTGATATGTTAGGTGATGCATATGAATTCCTAATCGGGCGCTTTGCGGCGACAGCGGGTAAAAAAGCAGGCGAGTTCTATACACCACAACAAGTATCTAAGATACTGGCGAAGATTGTCACAGATGGTAAAGATAAATTACGTCACGTGTATGACCCAACATGTGGGTCAGGTTCATTGTTGTTACGTGTTGGTAAAGAAACACAAGTGTATCGTTATTTCGGACAAGAACGTAACAATACCACGTACAACTTAGCACGCATGAACATGTTATTACATGATGTGCGTTATGAGAATTTCGATATCCGTAATGATGACACGTTGGAAAACCCAGCCTTTTTAGGCAATACATTTGATGCGGTTATTGCGAACCCACCATATAGTGCGAAATGGACAGCAGATTCAAAATTTGAAAATGACGAACGATTCAGTGGTTACGGCAAGCTTGCGCCAAAATCCAAAGCAGACTTTGCCTTTATTCAACACATGGTACATTACCTAGACGATGAAGGTACCATGGCAGTTGTACTCCCACATGGTGTCTTATTCCGTGGTGCTGCAGAAGGCGTGATTCGTCGTTATTTAATCGAAGAAAAGAACTACTTAGAAGCCGTGATTGGCTTACCAGCGAATATTTTCTATGGGACAAGTATTCCAACATGTATTTTAGTATTTAAAAAATGTCGCCAACAAGACGATAACGTACTATTTATCGATGCATCCAATGATTTTGAAAAAGGAAAAAATCAAAACCATTTAAGCGATGCCCAAGTCGATCGTATTATAGCCACATATAAGCGTAAAGAAACGATTGATAAATATAGCTACAGCGCGACATTACAAGAGATTGCCGATAACGATTACAACTTAAACATACCGCGATATGTTGATACATTCGAAGAAGAAGCACCCATTGATTTAGATCAAGTCCAACAAGATTTGAAAAATATCGACAAAGAAATCGCAGAAATTGAACAAGAAATCAATGCATACCTGAAAGAACTAGGGGTGTTGAAAGATGAGTAATACACAAAAGAAAAATGTGCCAGAGTTGAGATTCCCAGAGTTTGAAGGCGAATGGGAAGAGAAGAAGTTAGGGGATACACTCGAATTTATAAAAGATGGAACACATGGAACTCATGAAAATGTTAATAATGGACCATGGTTATTAAGTGCAAAGAATATCAAGAATAATAAAATTGTAATTTCAAGTGATGATAGGAAGATATCTGAAAGTGATTATAAAAAAATATACAAAAATTATAAACTTGAAAAAGGTGATTTATTATTAACAATTGTAGGTACAATTGGAAGAGCAGCTATTGTCAAAAATCCGAATAATATTGCATTTCAAAGAAGTGTCGCTATTTTAAAAACAAAAGCCACATATGATGTAGAGTTTATTTTCCAACTTTTTCAAACAAAATATTTTAAAAATTTACTGTTAAGAAAACAAGTTGTATCTGCGCAACCAGGATTATACTTAGGTGATATTCGAAAGATAAAAATTTCAATTACAAATATAATTGAAGAACAGCGAAAAATCGGAACCTTTTTTAGAAAAATTGACCGCCAAATCGAGTTAGAAGAACAAAAACTTGAATTGCTTCAACAACAGAAAAAAGGCTATATGCAGAAAAT
>NZ_JACVZM010000047.1:0-2172 GCF_017151935.1 Staphylococcus sp. EG-SA-14
TAATTGGAGCCGTTCTTATGGACCTACATGATGAATGGATTTATTCTTCAAGAAAATACATCAATTTTGATAAGTAGAAATGGTAAAAACATTGTATAGCATTTTACACAGGAGTCTGGACTTGACTCACTTCCTTTATTATTTTTCATTTTTTTAAACTATTTAATACTAATGTCTTTTATAATAGCTTTTCATATATTATATAATCAATCTTTATAAGTCCTTTTATAAATTTCTTTTCTACCATTTTCGATAAATTCCTGTTTAATATTTTTAATTCCATAAACAATAGTTTCAATAGGATAATATTCTTCAACTATATCTTGATATTCTTTTGCTTTCTCAATATCTATATTTCCATACATTCTTAATATATCTTCTCCAAAATTTGTTCCTATTTCTTCTTCACTATCTTCAAGTAAGTATATAAAATCACAATATTCATCTATAATTCCAGAATCTCCAAAATCAATTATTCCAGTTAATCTATTATTGCCATCTAACAATAGATGATTACAACTAAAATCATTATGGCATAAACACTTTTTACCCTCAAAAACTGTTGTTGCATTTAGTCTTTCCATAAAACTTTCTATATAATCTTTTTCTATATCAGTTAAATCATTATAAATAGTTTCACGCAACAATATATACTCTTCTAATACATTTTGTTTATTATCAATAGTACATTCACTAATATCTGTATAATCTAAACCGTGCATTTGTCTTAAAAAACTGGCAATATCTCGTTTTAACAAATTTTGTTCTTCTTCTGACATAGTAGAATAAATTTCTGGTGTTAAAAAAGTTCCTTTAATTTCTTTATAACCTAGTATAGATAATTCATCACTAATATACGAATATTCAATATTAGGAATTTTTACATTAGTTTCTAAATTTGTATTTAAAAAATTATATATTGCTTTTTCTTTTGCATAACCTTTTTTCTTATTAGTACTAAATTTTGTTTTAAAAATGTATTCATTATTAACTAAATATGCCACACTATCATAACCACTACCGATTATTTCAATACTATCTACTTTGAAATTATCAAAGTAATGCTCAATTAAATATTTCATTGCCTTAACATTTGTGGCATTATCATCATATCTATATTCCATTAAATAACAATCTTCTTTTTTGCCCTCGTGTAATTCATGTTCTGGCAAATCTTCAATAATTCTAAAACCAGATTTTTGGTATGCCCTTATTGCTCTTGGATTATTTTTATGAGGGTCTAAAATAACTGCATTAGCATTTCTTTCTTTTTTCAAAAATTCAAAAATCAATTTAATATATCTTGTACCAATTCCTTTACTCCAATAATTTGGCTCTCCTATAAATTGATCCATACCATAGACTATCTCATCAGTTTTTGGATAATGATAATCAGTATATAACTCATCATACATTTTATATATTTGTCCATATCCAATAGGAACATTGTTATATTCAATAATTACTCTAAAAACTTCATCTTCCCAAGGCTCTGTATAATGTTTTTTTAATGATTCTAATGTATATTTTTTATCTCTACCACCATAAAATTCTAATACTCTTTCATCAGTTAACCATTTTAACATCAAAGGAAAATCATCATCTATTAAAGTTCTTATACATATTTCATTTTCAACTATATTCATTTATTTATCACCTTTTTCATAATCATATACATATACTATTTCATCTTTATAATCATTTTTACCACCTAATTTTTCATATACATGGCAAGCTCTAGGATTACCTTTATCAGTTATTAAAAACATTTCAGAACAACCAATCTCTTTAGAATATTCCTTAATAAAAGATAATAATTTTGAACCATAACCTTTGTCTTGATAGTTAGGTAACATTCCTATTGAGTGTAAATAAAACATTGTTTTTCCATCAGGTCTTAAAAGTGTATAGCAATATGCAAATCCTATAATTTTATTATTTTCTTTAGCTATAAACCCAAATGAACTGGTATCATTAAGAAATCCTTTTAAATTATCAATATCAAAAACCATATTATCATCAATTAAAACTTCTTCCATAAACTCAGTCAAGTCCAGACTCCTGTGTAAAATGCTATACAATGTTTTTACCATTTCTACTTATCAAAATTGATGTATTTTCTTGAAGAATAAATCCATTCATCATGTAGGTCCATAAGAACGGCTCCAATTA
>NZ_JACVZM010000048.1:0-1486 GCF_017151935.1 Staphylococcus sp. EG-SA-14
TCCAGACTACATCATTACAGTGTTGACTGAGTATAAGAAAGAAAAAGAGCAAAACTTACTTTTACAACAAGAAATCGGAGAACTAAAACCCAAAGCAGACTATGTAGATGAAATCTTAAAGTCAACTGGCACATTAGCCACAACTCAAATCGCGGCAGACTACGGTATATCAGCACAAAAGTTAAACAAACTACTACACGAAGCTAGACTACAACGAAAAGTAAATAAACAGTGGGTGCTTTACTCAGAACACATGGGCAAGAGTTACACAGATTCAGACACTATAACAATTGTGCGTTCTGATGGCAGAGAAGACACAGTTTTACAAACTAGATGGACACAAAAAGGCAGATTGAAAATACATGAAATCATGACTGAATTTGGTTATGAAGCTAATTTAGGGGGAGCGTAAATGACACCAGAACAAAAAGAAAAGCTAAACAATATAGTATTAACACTTTATGCAGTTAAAGAAAACAAAAGTCAAACATACACACACAAAGATACTCTTACTGTGACATATGCAGGCGAGATTGAGCACACTTACGAAGTCGACAGAGAGAAACACCTTGAATCAATGATTGAGTGGGCAATTGACCAAATCGAACAGCACTTTGATTTAGACGAAGAAGAATAACACACAATTGAACAAACAACTTAATAGGAGGAATTACAAATGAACGCACTATACAAAACAACCCTCCTCACCACAATGGCAGTTGTGACGTGGAAGGTTTGGAAGATTGAACGAAATACGAGAAAGCCTGTAATCAATCGGAATGATTTTAGTAAAGAGTCTACAGCAGAAACGATTGAGCGACACAGTGATCCTGATTCAGGAATAAAACTACTTAAGGCATTTTCCGACTTCACTAAACAAGCTGAAAAGCAAAAACCTACACTAGGAGAAGTTTATAGACGGAACAAACCTGAATTACCAACCGTTACTTTAGACGAAAACGGACTGTTTATAAATGATTTTAGGGTGCCTTATGTACTTGAGGAAGGAGTTAACGTAAAGAAATCTATGAACAACCTATATAAGGTCAGTTTGGACTTTTTCGCTAAAAGTATTATTGCAGATAATTACGAAGCAGATAACCCAGAGAATCAACAGTTATTTTAAAGGAGGAAAAGATATGATGAAAAATAGTTTGCAAGCTAAAGAACTTGCGGTAATTTTATCTGTTTCTAAATCCAAAGCAGGACAAATAATAAGAGAACTGAATAAAGAGCTTGAAGACGAAGGATACATTGCGATACGAGGCAGAGTACCTGTCCAATTAGCTAGGAAAAAATTCCCTTATCACGACTTATCAGACGAGAGAATAATGGAGGAGTTGAAAAAAGGAAATGAGTAACATTTATAAAAGCTACTTAATAGCAGTACTGTGCTTCACAGTCTTAGCGATTGTACTCATGCCGTTTCTATACTTCACTACAGCATGGTCAATTGCGGGATTCGCAAGTATCGCAACATTCATAT
>NZ_JACVZM010000049.1:0-1324 GCF_017151935.1 Staphylococcus sp. EG-SA-14
AGTCAAGTCCAGACTCCTGTGTAAAATGCTATACAATGTTTTTACCATTTCTACTTATCAAAATTGATGTATTTTCTTGAAGAATAAATCCATTCATCATGTAGGTCCATAAGAACGGCTCCAATTAAGCGATTGGCTGATGTTTGATTGGGGAAGATGCGAATAATCTTTTCTCTTCTGCGTACTTCTTGATTCAGTCGTTCAATTAGATTGGTACTCTTTAGTCGATTGTGGGAATTTCCTTGTACGGTATATTGAAAGGCGTCTTCGAATCCATCATCCAATGATGCGCAAGCTTTTGAATATTTTGGTTGATCGATATAATCATGAATCAATCGATTTTTAGCCTCACGCGCTAAGTTAATATCTGTGAACTTAAAAATTCCTTTAACAGCTTCTCTGAAAGATTTTGAATTTTTTTTAGGAATGGTGGTAAAGATATTTCTTAGGAAGTGAACTTGGCATCTTTGCCAACTTACGTTGGTGAAGGATTTTCTAATGGCAGAGACTAATCCTTTGTGCGCATCAGAAATAACGAGTTCCGTACCTTGTAAACCGCGTTCTTTTAGGTATTCAAAAAATGTTGTCCAGGTCTCTTCGCTTTCGCCACTTTGAATCATGAAGCCGATAATTTCACGGTCGCCATCTTTGGTTATTCCAATCGCTATATGACAGCTTTTTGAGAGTACTCGATTTTCTTCTCGTACTTTTATATAGAGTACATCGGTCATTAAGTAAGGATAATTTTTTTCTGATAATAAACGATTCTGCCACTCGTTAACCATAGGTTCTAGCTGTTCTGTTAAGCTAGAAACGAAGGACTTAGAGACGGATTTACCACAAAGTTCTTCCACAATTTTTGATACTTTACGAGTTGAAACGCCTGATACATACATTTCCAACATTGAAGCCATGAGGGCTTTTTCGTTTCGTTGATAACGTTCAAACACTGTGGGTGAAAAATGGCCATCACGTGTTCTGGGTACTTTTAATTCTAGCGTGCCTACACGTGTCGTAAAGCTGCGCTCATAATAGCCATTTCGTTGACTTTGTCGGTTTTCTGTTCGTTCATATTCTTTTGCTTGAATATATTCTGTTCGTTGATTTTCCATTAGTTGATTAAATACCGTTGTTAAAATATTTTTAGAAACGTCATCCTTTACAGAATATTCAATAATGCTTTGAATCTCTTCGCTTTTCAGTGTAAAATGTACTTGGGTCATGTAAAAGTCCTCCTGGGTATGTTTTTGTCGTTAAAAACATTGTACCGTAAAAGGACTGTTATATGGCCTTTTTACTTTTACACAATTATACGGACTTTATC